>JAADHX010000007.1 GCA_013151655.1 Actinomycetota bacterium | reverse complement strand
GACATCATGAGCCCCGCTTCAGGGCCCCAGTGGCTCGAATCCGGATCGTGCCTCGTCTTGGCCGAGGATCGTGGTCGCCAGGTTGTAGTCGAGGTCAAACCCGACCTGACCCACGAGGTGACGTATTGCCAACAGAACTACGTCACAGGCCTAAGCACAACCTCGGCGACGACCACCTTGGCGGTCGTGCTCGAATCGGTCATCGATCCGGGGGAGTTGGTGTTAATCGACGATGGCGAAGCTAGAACTGTTTCCGCTGTGAACGAGGATTTTCGCTCCTCGGCGGGTCTTCGCGACTGCGAGCATTTCGTGTTCGATCGCGATGGCATCGAGTTCGACGTGTGGGTCTACCTGCCCGCCGGTGATGGTCCGGTCCCCGTCTTATTCAACATTCACGGCGGTCCGGCAACTCAGTACGGATGGTCATTCTTCGATGAGTTCCAGGTTGAACTTGGCGCCGGCTACGCGGTGGTGGCCACGAACCCGCGCAGCGCCAGCGGGCACGGCGAGGACTTCGTGCGTGGTGCGTTGAAGGATTGGGGCAGCGACACGCCCATTGACGCCGTCGACCTGTTGACAGCCCTAGATCAGGCCCTCACCCGGTTTGATCGACTCGACCGCGACCGAGTGGGTGTGATGGGTGGCTCCTATGGGGGCCTGATCATCGCCAAGATCCTGTCGTTCGATCATCGGTTCAAGAGCGCTATTCCAGAGCGCGGTTTGTACAACTGGGTTTCATTCGCTGGCGTATCCGACATCGGCTTGTGGTTCGGCGACATTTATGTAGGCGACCGCGACTACTCGGACTGGTCGGAGTTATGGAATGTCAGTTCGATTCGTACCGCGCACAAGATTCGAACCCCTTGTTTGGTGATCCACTCCGAGTCGGACTTCCGATGTCCCATCGATCAGGGCGAGCAACTGTTCTCGACGCTGCTCGCCAACGGAGTAACCGCTGAGTTCTTGCGTTTTCCGGGCGAGAGCCACGAGCTGTCGCGGTCGGGTTCACCTCGTCACCGGGTGGAACGTTTTGAGGCCGTAATCGAGTGGCACGGTCGGTTTCTCGGCTAACCAAAACCTGAATCTCAGGGCACGCTGAGCGCGGACATGAACGCCGCGATCGCCACGCCCGCCCCACGGGTGTCGCCCATAAGTTCGGCGGCCATTTTGTTCATGACGTAACTGACGCTCAGCTGCGCATCGAGGTCGATGATGGCAAGTGAGCCTCCCCAACCGCCCCAATAGAACGACCGCGGACTAGGCAGTGGGACCAGTTCGGTTGCGAGGCCAAAGCCGAGGCCGAAGTGGGCCGGAGCCATCATGACGAGATCGGTGCCCTTGATTTGAGGCTCGAGAATCATCTCGACAGTTTCGGGCGACATCAGACGAACGCCATCGACTTCGCCACCACAGGCGATAGCCGAGTGCACTCTGGCCACAGATCGAGCGTTGCCAAACCCGCCCGCGGCTGGAATCTCGGCGGCGCGCCACTCGCGGCTTCGGGGCTCGGTGGCATCGAGGGGCACGCTCATCATCGTGCGATAGACCACCGACTCAGGGTCAACACCAGCGAAGGTGTCTTCCATCGATGACGGAGGGACGAGCTCGCCGCAGCGGGCATCAAGTTCCGGACCGAAGCCAATATGGAAGTCGGCGCCAAGGGGTTCGGCGACTTCCTCGCGAAAGAACGTGCCCAATGACCGGCCGGTCACCCGCCTGACGATCTCGCCGACGAGATAACCCTGAGTAACGGCGTGATACCCCGCAGCGGTGCCTGGCTCCCACCAAGGCGCCTGGCCCGCCAGCTGAGTAACGCACGCGTCCCAGTCGTAGAGGTCGGACGCAGCGATAGCTGGATCGAACCCCGACAGCCCCGAGGTATGGGAAAGCACCTGGGCCACGGTTATGGCTTGTTTGCCGTTTTCCCCAAACTCGGGCCAGTAGTTAGCCACTGGCGCTTGAACGTCGACCAGGCCGCGGTCGACGCACATCATCAACGAAATGGCAGTCATCGTCTTGGTAGTCGAATAGACGTTGACGATGGTGTCCTCGACCCAAGGATCGCCAGCCGGGTTTGCCTTGCCGCCCCACAAGTCGACGACCGAACGCCCCTTGTGGGTGACGGCCACCGATGCGCCGAGCTCGTCGCCGCGACCGAACGCGGCGACAAAAGCATCGCCAACACCCTCCCATCCTGGTTCGATGTGCCCACTCATGGTGCTGCTATCGACTGTCTTGTTGTCCATTGGGCCCTCGCGTCGAGATCATCGGTGTGTTCAAGAACCGTAGCGAGATGGCGTGCTCAAGGCCATTCGCCGCTCTACCCTCTGACTAATCGAGACCTCCACGACCAAGCCGCACATCGGGACGATCAACGAAGGATCGCTTCATGCGGCGCTCAAGGAGCATTACGCCAGTTCGGGCGACCGCTTCGAAGTTGCTGTCGATGGCCTCGTTGTCGATCTGGTTCAGGCTGACGGGCGGCTCGTCGAAGTACAGACCGGAGCGTTGGCTGCTATGGGCCCCAAACTCGATCGATTGCTTTCGGATCATGAAGTACTGATTGTCCACCCGATCGCGGTTGAGTCGCACCTGGTGCGCAAGGGAATGGCCGACCGAAAGTCGCCCAAGAAAGGCAAGCTGGTCGATATTTTCGAGCAGCTGGTGAGCGTGCCAACGCTGCTGGATCACCCGAACCTGACAATCGACGTTGTGTTGACGGTCGAGGAAAAGGTCAAAGTCGAGGACCCCACCATGCGTCGGCGACGAGGCGGTTGGCGCACTGTTGATCGACGCCTACGCGAAATTCGAGGAATCCATCGGTTGAGCGCCCCCGCCGACCTCGACGACTTCGTGCCCCAGGACCTGCCGCTGGTTTTCACAACCACAGACATGGCCTCGTCTGGCGTCATCAGTCTCGAAGTAGCCCAACGCATCGCCTACTGCATGCGCTCCCTTGGGAGATTCGAAATGGTCGGCCGCTCTGGACGCAGTTATCAATATCGCTGGGCCGGACCTGAAGACCTGGCCCTCTAGCTTCCAGCCTCGGACTTTCCGCTCTTGATTCGCTTGGCTCATCGGGCCGCTCGGACTGCACACAACAGTGGGGCCTCGCCTACCGGCTCAGCCTCTAGGCGTTGTAGCTGAACTGAACCTCGTGGTTGCCAGTTGCACCGTTGGGAGCGGGTTGCTGGACCTCAGATGTCTGAACTGCGCCGGTGCCGTCGGTGGCCCTGACCCTGACCTCGTGGCTGCCGATGGCGCCTGTCCAGTCGTACCACCACTGACGCCAGGTCTCTTCTGACAACGCTGGTCCGAGTTCGGTCTCGACCCACGGCCCTTGATCGAATGAGAGCTCGACCTTGGAGATACCCCTGGTGGGTGCCCAAGCGACACCCGCGACCGACACGATGTCGGTTCCGCTTCGTTGGCTGGCAGTGTCGATGCGGGCTTGGGTTTTGATTGGGCCTTCTTTGGACCAACCACGTGGGATCCAGTAGCCATCGTTCGAATCCCAGTCGGTGAGCGTGATGCGCTCAAGCCATTTGGTAGCCGAGACGTAACCGTACAAACCAGCGATAACGAGCCTGGCGGGGAAACCATGAGCGACTGGCAGCGGTTCGCCGTTCATTCCAACCGCGACTAGCGCACTGCGCCCGTCGTAGGCGAGTGAAGTAGGGAACCCACAAGTCCAGCCGTCGACTGATCGACTAAAGATCTGATTGCCCTCGGGCTGCACGCCGGCCTCATCTAGCAGGTCGGTCAAAGGAACACCGAGCCACTGGGCATTACCCACAAGGCCGCCGCCAACTCGGTTGGACACACAGCTAAGGGTCACATCGGCTTCGGTGGTAGCCATCGACACCAGCTCGTCGAAGGTGATCTCGACCTCTTGGTCGACGGCCCCTTCGATCTTGAGTGTCCAGGTTGCAGGATCTACCTGCGGCGTGGTGAAAGCGGTATCGATTCGATAGAAGCTCGAGTTCGACGTGTAGAGCGTTGAAAGGCCCTCGATATCTGATGCTGGGTCTACCGCTACCGCAACCGCCGCCGCCTGGGGCGCTGCGGTTGTGGCCAACTCGACATCGGCACGTGCCGATTCGACCGAGAAACGATTCGACAGCTGCCGTCCGATTACCGGAAAAGCGACCGCTGCGCCTAGTCCGGCGGCCGAACCGAGAACGAAACGCCTCCTGCCCTCGGCGGCAACCGCGGCAGGTATGTCTGTAGATGCCCGCAGTTCGGCTGCTGCGAGGAGCCACCACAACGTGGCGGTTCCGGCCGCGACAGCGGCGAGACATGCGGGAATGGCCCAGCCTCCGCTGGTCAGCGTGTCGTAGACGGCCGCGGCCAGCCCAACCAGTGCGAATGCACCCAACGCAACGGGGGCGACCATGCGCCGTTTGGCTGTTGCCGCGCCTAACATCCCGCCCAAGAGGAGGCTGATGACGACGATGCCGATAGCGAGCGCCGGTTTGTCGTTGGTGCCAAAGGCGCTAATGCCGAACCTGACCATCGGCGCAGGTGAGAGGTTGATAACAGCCTGACCAACGGACTCGACCAAAGACGGGATGCGTTCGAATACGCCAGATAGAAGCTCAGCGGCTCCGAGGGCGACCCCAGCCGCGATCACGCCGCTCACGCGATGGGCCATAGTCGGAGCGACAACCTCATCGGTTGAGGCGTCGTCTGGACTCGAGGAGTTGGTATCTGCTAGTTCGGCAGTGGTGTCAGCCATGTAGGTAATGGTAGGGAATCGGGGCGAAGTCATGAAAGAGAACCGCACCCAGTTTCGACTTTCTTCAGAATTGGATTTAACGGTTCAATCTCGGGTTGCTAGCGTCTTGCGGCTAGCTCTAGGCGGTGGTTAACAGCCCACCGCATTCTCAACTGGCGCTCTCGGAGCGCGGGACAACGTGAAATCGCAAGAACACCTAACCGCCAGGGACCCTGACAGGCACTACCGGATCGACAGCTCAGGCATCGGGATCGCCGTTTACGAATGGGGCGACGAATCATCTTGTCCGCTGCTTCTGGCCCATGGCGGCTTCGATTTTGCCCGCACGTTCGATCTCCTTGCACCCAGATTGGCCGACGGTGGCTGGCGAGTTGTGGCTTGGGACCAGAGAGGACACGGCGATTCGGACCACGCGTTCCTCTAGGAACCTGGGATGCCGAACTCCGCGACGCCTGGGCAGTGATGGCCGACCTTGGCAACGAGCCCATGCCTTTTGTTGGCCATTCCAAGGGCGGTGGCATGATGATGTCGCTCGCCGAGGCGAGACCAGACAGGTGCTCAGCGGTCGTGAACCTCGACGGCTTGCCTTCTCGTCGGCCTCAGCCAGATGTCGCCGATCATGACCGAACCAAGATGCTGGCCAAAGATCTTGGTGCTTGGCTCGACCATCGCCGCGGTGCCAACAATGCGGTACGCAAACCTGGGACTATTGCCGAACTTGCGGCTAGGCGGGCTCGCATGAACCCCCGTCTCACGACAGGCTGGCTTGAGCACTTGGTAACCGTTGGCGCTAGGAAAGACGCCGATGGGTGGCGGTGGAAACTCGATCCGACGATGCGATTCGGTGGGTTTGGGCCATTTCGCCCGGAGTGGGCGCTGTACCGCATGAAAGGTCTGGCGGTTCCGTTCCTCGGAATAATGGGCCTCGAGGCCGAAGAGATGGGATGGGGCACCAGCCCAGAAGACCTCGATGGGTGGCTTCCGTACGGGGCGAAGTTGATTACTCTGCCCGATGTCGGTCACTTCGTGCACATCGAACAACCCGACATCGTGGCTACGGCCGTGCTCGAGTTCCTCGAACCTCAGCGACGGCGAAACGCGACCGTTGGGGCATCTTCATGAAGGCGGGTCAGACGGTGGTTCTTTCGCATCGCCGCGTCGACCTAGCGTTGCATTGTTTAGCCGAAGCGTCATCTGAGTGTCGCCCACTGCTGCTGCTTCATGGGTTGGGTGAGCGCACTCCGAGTATCAGACCCGACTGGGTCGAATCATGGCCCGGCGACATATGGGGCCTCGACTTCACCGGCCACGGCGAGTCGACAGTTCCCAATGGCGGTGGTTACTTTCCCGAAGGGCTGATGAGTGATGTCGACGCCGCGATCGCGCACCTAGGTGAGGTGACCGTGCTCGGGCGAGGTCTCGGCGCCTATGTTGGTCTGCTTATCGCCGGTGCCCGCCCTGAACTAGTTCGGGGCGTAGTTCTCGACGATGGGCCAGGCCTTCACGGCGGCGGTCCAGAGTTGACCTCTGGGGCTCTTGTGGAGTTGGCTGGCCTCGATGGGACGTCACCAGACCCGTACGCCCTACTCGAACTCAGCCAAGATGTCCGTCCGCCCGACTATGCGCTTGAGTTCGTGCGCCAATCTGTGCATCTGTCTGGGCTCGATCAGCCAATCACGGTTGTGGCCGCGGCTAATCCCTCTTGGCTGGAGGCTGTCAGTTCCGATCCGAGTGTTGTGACGGGGAACTTGTCCGAAGCGTTGTTTAGATACAGCACTGTGAGTAGTTGATGACCACATAGCGT
>JAADHX010000203.1 GCA_013151655.1 Actinomycetota bacterium | reverse complement strand
CTCGCCAACGATGTAAACACACGTTAGTTCGCCGCTTTCCATGGCTTCGAACATGTGCGTGAGGTGGATGCCTGGGGTCGGATTGAGCTCGACGCCGTACATGGCCGAAAACTTGGCTATAGCGGCCTCGTCGGTGATGTCTTGGAACCCTGGGAGCTTGTTTGGCAATGCGCCCATGTCGCCGCCACCCTGAACGTTGTTCTGGCCCCTCAGTGGAACTAGCCCGCTGCCCCACTTTCCGATGTGGCCAGTTAGCAGCGAAAGATTGCACAACGCGAGAACATTGTCGACTGCGTTGTGGTGCTCGGTTATGCCAAGCGTCCACAGGATTTGAGCTTTGTCGGCCTTGGCATAGGCGTGGGCCATCTCGCGAATGACCTCTGCTGGCACGCCGGTGAGGCGTTCGCCATGTTCGAGGGTGTAGGCCGCAACGTCGGCGCGGTAGTCCTCGAACCCTGCGGTCGAGTGTGCAATGAATCCGCTGTCGACCAGACCGGCATTGATAATCTCGTTGCCGATCGTATTGGCCAGGGCCACATCAGAACCGAGCTCGAGCCCAACCCACACGTCAGCAAACTTGGCGCTTGAGGTCCGGCGAGGATCAACAACGAACATCTGCGCACCGTTGTCGAGTCCCTTAAGAAGGTGATGAAAGTAGATCGGGTGGGCTTCGCGTGCGTTCGACCCCCACAAGAAGATGACGTCGGTTTCCTCGATCTCGGTGTAAGACGAGGTTCCGCCACCTGCACCAAATACTGTCGCCAGACCGACGACGCTAGGAGCGTGTCAGGTTCGGTTGCATGAGTCGATGTTGTTCGACCCCATGGCGACCCGAATGAACTTCTGGGCCGCGTAGTTCATTTCGTTGGTCGCCTTTGAGCAACTGAACATGCCAAAGGCTTGCGGGCCCGCAGATTTGGCCGTCGTTAGGCCCTCCACGGCCCGGTCTAGAGCCTCTTCCCATGAGGCCGGTCGCAGCGTTCCGTTCTCTCGAATCAGTGGCGTTGTGAGCCGCGGACGTGGTTGATGTTGGCGTCGTTTGCGACGCTCCATCGTTGATGTCAATTTCGGATCCTTGGTAACGCCAGCGACGCTGCTGGCACTGGATGCTCGTTGCCCAAGTCCCCCTTGGGCGCCATCTTGGATCGTACTTCAGATAACACCCCCTGAGCGCCAAACCTGACGACTAAACTTAACCGCCATGCGTTGGTCGAAGCTCTTTGTTCCCACACTCCGCGATGCTCCGGCCGATGCCGAGGCCGCGAGTCACAAGCTCCTCGTACGGGGTGGGTTCATGCGTCAGCTTCACGCCGGGCACTACTCGATGCTCACCCTGGGCATGAGGGTCCATTCGAAGGTTGCGGCCATCGTTCGCGCCGAGATGGACGCCATTGGCGCCCAGGAGTTTCAACTTCCGACCATGCACCCGATGGGTCTATGGCACAAGTCGGGTCGGTCAGAACTTATGGGCGACGAGATGTTCAGACTGGCCGACCGCAAAGGCACCGAGCTTGCACTGGGAGTGACCGAGGAAGAGGTGTTTACGACCCTGGCTCTCGAGCTCAGTTCGTATAAGCAGCTGCCGCAGCACTGGTACCAGATTCACACCAAATTTCGAGACGAGCCGCGCCCTAAGAGCGGCCTATTACGAGTGCGCGAGTTCACCATGAAGGACTCATACAGTTTCGATCTCGACGAGGCTGGCCTCGATGCCTCGTTCGATCTGCACTACGACGCCTATGTTCGGATCTTTACTCGATTGGGTCTATCAGCCATGCCGGTCGAGGCTTCTTCTGGATCTATGGGAGGCACGGAGAGCATCGAGTTCATGGTGCCCTCGCCTGCCGGTGAAGACGATGTGGTGCGTTGTCCTAGCTGCGACTACGCGGCCAACCTCGAACGGTCGGTATCGGTCATACCTACAGTCGTCGACGAAGCCGGGCCAGACGCACCGGTTCGTTTCGCCACGCCTGGTGTGCGAACCATCGCCGCGCTCGAAGAGATCGACGGTGGTGCACCCGCTGAACGTCAGATCAAGACAATGGTCATGGTTCTTGACGACGAGGTCACTCTGGCCTTGCTTCGGGGCGATCATCAGCTGAACCTCCAGAAGTTGCAAGACGCAACTGGGGCCGCCGAGGTACGAGCCGCTACCCCAGAAGAGGCGTTGGCAGCCATGGGTGCCAACCCAGGGAGCCTCGGTGCTGTTGGCGTCGAACTTAGGGTCATAGCGGATCCGGCATTGGCTGGCCGAACCAACATGACTACCGGCGCCAACGACGACGATTGGCATCTCCGCGGTGTTGATGTCGGGCGCGATATTTCGGTTTCGGAGTTCGCTGAGTTGCGCGACGTATCTGTTGGCGAGGGTTGCCCGAAATGCGGGACACCAGTCGAGATAGTCCGCTGTATTGAGTCTGGTCATATCTTCAAGCTCGGCCGCAAGTTCACAGAGGCCTTCGACGCTAAAGTCCTTGATCCCAACGGTAAAGCACAACACATGATCATGGGGTCGTACGGCATTGGCATCGACCGAGCGGTCGCCACGATTGTCGAGACATACCACGACGACCGAGGCATCGTATGGCCGGTTGCGGTAGCTCCCTTCGAGGCCGTGATCACCATCGCCAGCATGAAGGACGAGGCTGGGGTTGCTGCCGCCGAGAAGATCTACGCCGATCTAGGCGCTGCTGGGGTCGACGTTGTTATCGATGACCGAAAGGCTCGGGCTGGCGTCAAGTTTGCCGATGCTGAGCTAGTCGGCATTCCGTTCAGAATCACGATCGGTAAGGCGCTAGCCGATGGTGAGGTCGAGGTCACCCGCCGAGCCGGCCAGATCACAGAGCGCGTCGCGGTCGACTCTGCCGTGAGCTGGGTGGTCGACGCCGTCCAAGCTGCCCGCTAGACAACCGTCTGGCCCACGATGCGGAACAACAGTTAGACTGTTCCGCATGTCGGTACAGTCGGTCGAGCGATCTTTCGCAATACTGCGGGCCCTCGGTCGGGGCCCGATGGGCGTTACCGAGTTAGCCGACGATGTAGGCCTGGCCAAGAGCACGGTTTCGCGCCTGCTGGCATCACTGGAGACCGAAGGCGCCGTAGAGCAGGTGGAGGCCGGCGGTCAGTATCAAGTTGGCGAAGCGTTGGCCGAACTGGGTGCGGCTCATCGTGGGGCGAGCAGCCTAACTGCGTTGGCAAGACCGATCCTGGTCGAGCTGGTCGAACAGATTGGCGAGGCCGCCGGACTGTCGATCGTCGACGGCAACTCGATGTTGTACCTGACCCAAGTTGAGGCTCCTGGCGAAATCCAGGTTCGCGACTGGACGGGCGAGACCGCACCGATTCACTCGGTTCCGTCTGGGATAGTGGCCATGGCTCAGATGCCCCGGCGTCGTCTGCGGGCGTTGCTAAGCCGAGACCTCGAGGTCTGTACCCCGAACACAGTGCTCGACTTCGACTCACTCGCCGAGCGGTGCGTGCAGGCCAGAAGCCTTGGTTATGCGTGGGGTCATGAGGAGTTCGTCGTAGGCATTACCTCGGTTGCAGCTCCTGTTATCGGTGCTGGTGGCGATGTAACAGCCGCCCTTCATGTGGAGGGCCCGACCTACCGGTTCCCGAACCCCGATCAGCTACACGACCTTGGCCTGCTGTTGGCCGAGGCCTCCGACAGGTTGGCCGAAATATTGCAGCACTAGCGGATCATCGGGCAACGGTGTCTGGCCTGGTGTGGGTGTATTGCCCACCTTGTAGCGACAACGGGATGAGCAGTCGACCACTCGGCAGATGAAGGGGCCGCGAGACTGTCGGAGGAACAGACCGAAGGAGAACACCCGAGCCGCCGGTGTGTCATCGCCCGCTTGTCGCTACAAGGTGGGCAAAACGCCTTGCCGAGGTTCCCTGGGCGGTGTCTCAATGACGGTAATGTCCGCGGTATGACGATTGCGATCAACGTCGAGGAGTTGAGAGAGCGGCCACATCTGTTCGTACCACACCTCGATGGCGTCGAAACAGTCGAAACAGTTGAAGTTCTCCAAGCGCATTATGAGCGGGCTGTGCTCAAGCTGACAAACTCCGCTGACGGCTCTGATCTTGTGGCTCACGCGGTTGGAGGCACGACACAATCGATAGTCGATGAAGTCGTCAACTATCGGCTAGGCCCAGGCCAACTGGGATTGATCCATGGAGATGCACAGCCAGGTCACTTCTTTGTCGATGACGGGTGCGTCCAGGCGATCGACCTCGCCGACTGGACCGTAGGCGACATTGCCTTCGATCTGGCGGTGCTCACACTCGACGAAACCAATCGACTCGACGAACTGTTGCTGGCCTTCGACAGCGCCGACCGCAAATCGATAGCAGTTCGGGTGGGCCTGTACTCGATGTTGCGGTTGGCCACCGAAATTCGGTGGTTCGACGAGCACGATTTCGACCCGACGCAGCTTCTCGACCGCCTTGGTTCAATGACGTCGAATGGACGACAACCCCGATAGTGTCCGCCCGGTGATCTCCGACGTCGTGACCCTTACAGAGGATGAGCGGGCAGCCCTTCAGCGACGCACCCTCTGGGTCCTGTTCTCCGGCACGATACCCGCCGGTGCCGCGACGTCTGGTGCGTTTGCCGCGGCGGCGACGTTAGGCGAACAACTCACCGGCAGCGACGCCCTCGGCACCCTCGCCGCAGCTTGTATGACGGTGGGCGGGGCGCTCGCAACGGTTCCGATCTCGCGTCTGTCGAGCAGCCGCGGGCGCCGTCCCGCGCTCCGAACAGCATGGGCTGTGAGTGGCGTGGGGGCATTCGTCGCCTTCATCGCCGCCATCACGAGCACGTACGCGCTTCTACTGCCTGGCCTTATTGCGTTTGGCGCAGGAAACGCTGGCACTCTTGCGGCTCGGTTTGCGGCGGCCGACCTAGCCACTGAGAACCAGCGGGCCCGCGCTATCGGAATGCTTGTCTGGGGTGGAACGTTCGGCTCGGTGTTCGGCCCGCTGATCGCTCTCGGACCAGCGAGCGCGGCCGCCAGAGCCCTCGGGCTTCGGGAGCTGGCAGGTCCGTTCATCATGGCAACGTTATTGTTTGCGGTCGCGTCGATTGCCATGGATCGCGGGCTACGCCCAGACCCCTTAGTGGCGGCAGGAGGCCTTGGCACCGCCGGCGACCGGCCCACACT
>JAADHX010000079.1 GCA_013151655.1 Actinomycetota bacterium | reverse complement strand
CATCTAGTGATGTCGCCCTTGGGTAACTCAATCAATATCTACGGGTGTTCCCGCAACCAATTACTTCAGCTCGACGGTGGCGCCAGCAGCCTCAAGAGACTCCTTTGCCTTCGCAGCGTCTTCCTTTGAGGCACCTTCGATGATGGCCTTAGGAGCCGACTCGACGAGATCCTTGGCTTCTTTGAGGCCAAGGCTCGTAAGTGAGCGAACTTCTTTGATTACCTGAATCTTCTTATCGCCAACCGCGGTAAGAACGACATCGAACTCGTCCTTTTCTTCGGCCGCGGCTGCATCGCCACCACCGCCTGCCGGGGCAGCCATCACCGCGGCCGGAGCCGCGGCGGTTACGTCGAACTTCTCTTCGAACTCAGAGAGCAACTCGCTCAGCTCGAGGACACTCATGGCGCCGATGGCGTCGAGAATATCTTCCTTAGTCATTTTGGATGAACTCCATATATGTGAAACCAGCCAACTGTGGCTCGTCTTTGAACTTTGTGAAATGGATCGCTGGGCCGAGAGGCTCAGTCTTGGGATGTATCGGACTCGACTGCGGAGTCGTCTTCGGCGCTCGCCGTCGCGACGTCGACTGCGTCAGACGCATCTTCGGTCGCGATGTCAATTGCTTCGGACGCATCGGCCTCGCCGCCTTCGGCGATGAGGGCTTGCAGGCCATAAGCGAACTTCGTGATCGGTGCTTGAAGCAACGCTGCGAACTTCGACATTGGGGCCTGGAAGGCACCAGCGAGTTGGCCTAGCAGTTGGTCGCGCGATGGCAGATCGGCAAGGGCAAGTACGCCAGCTTCGTCGATCAGTTGATCGCCGAGCAGGGCACCCTTGATGATGAGGTGGTCGTTGTCCTTCGCGAAATCGCGGAGAGCTTTAGCCACCGCTGCAGCATCGTTGTCGACAAATGCGATCGCCGTCGGCCCACTGATCAGATCAGCGAGACCATCGATATTGCGTTCGGCAATAGCTAAACGAACCAAGGTATTCTTGTAAATCTTGTATTCGCCGCCTGCTTCACGCAGCGACCGGCGCAACGTTTGCATCGCCGTCACATCGATACCGCGGTACTCAGTAAGTACTACGGCACCTGCGCCGTCGAAGCGTTCTCGCACCTCGTCGACCACGGCAACTTTTTCGGCACGTGGTTCTCGTTCCATGTCACCTCCTCTCAAGAGTTCAGGGCTCGCACAGCGAACCCCAAGCGTTCCTCGAGAGGATGTCTGGGAGTTCACCTCGTCAGGCTTGTGAACCAGGTTCACGCATTAAGACGTTCGGATCCGTTGTCACTACCTGAGCAGAGACGAGATCTTCGGTCGCCGGATGTCTCTGGCAAGCGGGTTTGTTATTGCGATTGGGAATACTACCGAGCGAGATGCCCAGTTGGAAGAGCTACTGCGAAATCAGCTTGGTCCGTTAATACGAACCGAGGGTCCCATGGTGGTGCTGATGCTCACCTTGCGGAAGTATCGTCCCTTAGCCGATGCTGGCCGGACTCGTTCAAGCTCTTCGATAACTGCGTTGTAGTTGGATTGTAGATCCTCAGCCGAAAAACTGGCCTTACCGATAGACAGGGCCACGTTTCCGTAGCGGTCGGTGCGGTACTCGACCCGGCCACCCTTGAACTCGGTTACGGCCTTTGTGACGTCGGCGGTAACAGTGCCGGTCTTGGGGTTCGGCATCAGACCACGAGGGCCAAGTACACGGCCAAGCTTGCCGACTACGGGCATCATGTCTGGAGTTGCGATGGCGATGTCGAAGTCGAGCATGCCACCCTGCACCTGCTCGGCAAGATCCTCGGCGCCTACCATGTCGGCCCCTGCGGCTCTTGCTTCCTCGGCGGCGTCGCCTTGGGCGAACACGGCTACACGAACCACACCACCGGTGCCAGCGGGAAGGGCAACTGTGCCTCTAACCATCTGGTCGGCTTTGCGGGGATCGACTCCAAGCCTGAACACAGCGTCTACTGACTCGTCAAACTTGGCGGTAGCGAGCTGACCCATCAGAGCCAGCGCATCGTCAGATTCGTGAGTTGCGTTTCGATCGAAGCGGCGTGCCGCGTCTGAATACTTCTTGCCTTTGGCCATGATGGCCCCTTTCGCATGACTGCTTCCTCACAAATGACCAGATCCCGAGGCGAGGTCCTCGACGGGGTGGTTTCGCCGCCCAAAGGCGACCTAGCCAAACAGCGTCAGCCAGATACTTCGATACCCATTGACCTGGCAGTGCCGGCAACCTGAAGCTTGGCGGCCTCGAGGTCGTTGGCATTGAGGTCTGGCATCTTGATTTCGGCAATGGATTGAACCTGGGCCGAAGTAACCGTCGCTACGACTTCGCGGCCTGGCTCGTGAGCAGCCTTGTCGAGCTTGGCGGCTTCTCGGATCAGGACCGACGTTGGAGGCGTCTTGGTGATGAACGTGAACGAGCGGTCTTCAAAGATCGAAATCTCGACCGGAATGATGGTTCCGCGCTGGGACTCGGTTTGGGCGTTGTAAGCCTTGCAGAAATCCATGATCGCGACGCCGTGGGGACCAAGAGCGGTACCGACTGGCGGTGCCGGGGTGGCACCACCTGCTGGAATCTGGATCTTTACCACTGCGGCGAGCTTTTTCTTCGCCATTAGTTAACTCCGTGTGATGGGGGACCCGGACGCGGCGGCGGCGCAGGCACGAGGGACAATTCTGCCGTGTGTTGAGGCGAACGCGCCACAAAAGTTTGCGATCGCCTCAGATGGTTGCGGTAACCGCCGCTACCTCAGAGCTTTCCTACCTGTGCAAAGTCGAGTTCGACGGGTGTCTCGCGACCGAAGATGTCGACGAGAACCTTCAGCTTGAGCTGTTCGGTGTTGATCTCTTCGATCTGGCCTTGGAAGTCGGCGAATGGACCATCCTTGACCCGAACGGTCTCGCCGACTTCGTACAACATCTTGGTCTTGGTCTTGCGAACCGGCATGGCATCGTCGGACTCGCCACCGATGGTGGTGACACCGAGGAAGGTCTCGACTTCTTTGCGTCTCAGTGGCGTGGGCTTACCACCGGGCCCGGCAAATCCGGTGACACCCGGCGTGTTTCGGATCGCGTGCTGGGTATCGCCCTGGCGATCGGCACGGATAAGAAGGTACCCAGGGAACACCTTTTTCTGCACAACCACCTTGCGGCCATTCTTGAACTCGATGACGTCTTCCATGGGCACAGCAACTTCGTAGATGTTGTGTTCCATATTGAGCGACACGATGCGAGCTTCGAGGTTCTGTTTGACCTTGTTCTCGTAGCCAGACTGGGTGTGCACAACAATCCAACGACCAGGGCGATCGTAGGGGCTCTCGATAATGGGGCCCGACGACAACAACGCGTCCTCGTCGAGGATCTCGCCCGTTTCTGGGTCGACGCCTGACGGAGCCTCACCGGCGGCGTTGGACCCATCTTCTGGGGCATCAGCGGCTTGGGGCTCGGCATCGGGTGCCGTGTCGTTCGCTGCTTCGGTGGTAGGCGCTTGTGCTGTCGCGTCGGGTTGGTCTAGTAGTTGATCGTCGCTCATTAGTTCGTCTCGAAGAGTTGAAGGACACCCTCGCCAGCGAGGTAGTCGAGGCCAGCAATAATTGCCGTAAGAACCACGATGGTGATGAATACCACAATCGAGTAGTTACGAAGTTCGTCTCGGGTAGGCCAAACAACCTTGCGAAGTTCGCCGCGAACCTCGCCAACGAACTCAGAGGGGCTGGTTCGTTCGTTGGTGGGCGGCCCTTGGCTCGTTTTGGCCCGCCGCTGGGCTGCGGGGGAGCCGTCCTCGTTCATATCGCCTTGTTTTTGGAGCTGCCTTCGCTGCTCACGATTCATGGCCATGGTGGGATTCTCCGTTAGAAGTTGGTCACTCCGGGCGTGGTAACTCGGTGGCGACTATTGCAGGGCAGGCGGGACTCGAACCCACAACCGCCGGTGTTGGAGACCGGTGCTCTAACCAATTGAGCCACTGCCCTGTGTGCGCGTCCGACCAGGGTCGTACGTCGAACTTAAGACGATAGCAGCACCAATTACTAACCCACCAGGCGGTGGACGGTTTGCATGGCCGTGGATGGTCTCAATCGACCCGCGGCCAATGCGATAACGAGACCTCCGGCCGCTGCCGCGCCGCCAACATAGGCAGCTAGGCGGGCACGCTCGGCTTGCTTGTCGGCCCGTTCGGCGACGTCGTCCAGGGTCGATAGAAGACTGGCCAGCATCTGGGGGTTTGGTCGTTCTTGGGCTACGTGAGACGAGCGCAGTGTGGCGAGAGCTTTCCGCATCCGACGATCTCGAACAACGCCAGCTTGGCACCTGAGACAACTCGCCACATGCTCAGCTTGACGTTGTCTGTGTGGGGTCTCGTCAGCCGCCAATGAAGACACGGCCGCGATTGCGTCCTTACATTGCATCGCGATACCCCTGGGTCAGTTCGGAATCGACGAGGTCGCGCAACTTTTGCCTGGCTCGATGGAGCCTCACTTTGGCCGCGGTGATGCTTATGCCCAGTTCTTTGGCGATGGCCTCGTGGGGCATGTCGTACACATCACGAAGAACCACTACGGACCGCAGCTTTTCTGGCAGTAACTGGAGAGCCTCCAGTAGCTCACCTCGCAAGGAGGTGTTCTCGGCCACGAACCCAGGGTCGTGATCACGGCGGTCGTCGACTAAGTGTTTGTTGTCGGTTAGTTCTTCGTGGCGGTGCCGCAGCTTCTTGCCGCGCTGGGTCGATGCACAGTTGGCGGTGATTCGATACAGCCAGGTAGTGAACTTGGCGTCGCCCCTGAACTTCGAGAGCGACCTATAGGCACGTATGTAGGCGTCTTGAGTCACGTCGGCAGCATCATCGGCATTACCAGTGAGCCGGTACGCCAACGTGTAAGTACCGCCATAGGTCAATTCGACGATCTGGTTAAACGCGTCGCGGTCGCCATCTTGGGCACGCTGAACAAACTCGTCCAAGTCAGGCATGTTGCAACGGTACCCCCGCGTTGGCACATTCGGCAAAGCAAACAGCGCCCAGACGCATGGACTAGGTCCAACAGCCTGGGCACCGTTCAGTTCGACTTGGGAACGTCTTGGTTCGTTACTTGAGGATTTTGGTGACGCGGCCGGCGCCAACAGTGCGCCCACCCTCACGAATAGCAAACCGAAGACCCTCATCCATAGCAATCGGAT
>JAADHX010000238.1 GCA_013151655.1 Actinomycetota bacterium | reverse complement strand
GGCTGGTACACGCTTCCTGCGATACCAAACAACTGCGCGTCGTGGGTAAGCAACAACGCTGGGACCCGTGGCGACTGTGCATCTACTCTTCTGATCGAACCTGCCGCGAGGCCTGCTCCCGATATTTGGGTCGAAACCGGAAACCTGAAGCCAACGTCTGAGGTCAGCTTCGTTATTCGTGTTGCCAACTCTTGGAACGCACAGCTCGACTTCGTCGACCCGTTCCTGGCATTTCACATGCCAGACGAGCTCAACTATGTCGGGTGGGAGTACCTATCTGGCGGTCCTGATCCGGCAATTGCCGTACTGCCTGATCATGGTGCCGCGGGCCGAACGCTGCTCAGATTCGATTGGGCCGAAACTTTGGTTCCCGGAGACTCCCGCGACGTCAGGGTGTTCGCGACTATTGCCATGGGCACACCGGTTGGCAACCACGCCATCAACGTGCTGTCGCACACGAACGTGCCAACGAGCAACCTCGATTGCGCTGGCAGTCAAGCCGCCGACGGAGCCGATGTCGACCAGGACGGCAACACAGCCGAACAGCTTTGCTCGCTCAGCCGGTCCGTGTATGTCGGCGAAGCGGTCATGACCGAAGCCGTCATGCTCGTACGGGGCGAACCAGACCTTGATCCACTCGACTGGGCAACACTTCAGCCGCCTGCCCAGCCTTGCCCAGACATAGGCGGCTACACCTTCTACCCGTGTGTGGCCCAAACCAAGTCGCTGGGTCAAAGCGACTATCGCCTCGAAGTATTCAATGCCGGAAACGTTGCCCTCACCGACTTCACGCTCTACAACACGCTGCCGTTCGTCGGCGACAGTGGCGTAACTCCGGTGCTGTCAGGTTTTGCTCGAGGCAGCGAGTGGCGGCCATCACTCCAATCGCCACTGACCATCATCGAGGCTCCACCTGGGATCTCAATCGAGTACTCGTCAGAAACCAACCCTTGTCGCAACGAACTTGGCACCGGAGGCAATTGGCCATCCGGTTGCGTCGACGATTGGGGACCCCCACCGGCCGACCTGCGACTGGTGCAAGCCATTCGGATTCGTGGTGAGTTCCCTGCCGGCAACCGTTGGGAAGGCGGCGACGGCATCATCGTCGAGTACGACATGGATGCATCTCAGGGATCACCGTTCGGAGGTGAAATTGGCTGGACGTCGTTCGGATATCAGGTCGAACGAGCCGACAACGGGCTCGAACTTCCGGCATCGGAACCACGCAAGACCGGTATGGCCATCAAAGCCCCAGACAATGGCGTCGGATCGATTGTTTGGCTCGATGAGAACCGCAATGGCATTCGGGACGCAGGCGAAGTTGGCATCAACGGAGTCGAGGTAACCCTGTTCCGCCAGGACGGTTCGGCCGAGGCGGTCACCTTCACCGCCGACCTTCAGGGCGACCCGAGTCAGCCCGGGTTCTATTTCTTTGGTGATCGTTCGCCTGGCACGTACTACGTGCAGTTTGAAGCTCCACGGCCCGGTTGGAACGTCACGCTGCCCGACCAGGGCAACGACGACACCGTCGACTCAGATGCATCGCTGAGCTCCTTGCGTACTCCGCTGATAACCCTCGGGCTCAACGACTTCCAGCTTTCGTGGGATCTCGCCTACTTTGTGCCGCGCGGCCCGCTCGATTGTGATTCCTCTGGGGCCGCGATCGACCCAACGAACACCGCCGGAGATCGGCGCCAAGTGAACGATCGGTTGCAATGTCCAAACTAACGACACGTCGACGGCCCGTCCGGTCTTCAGCTGCGCTGACCCTTGTGCTGATATTGGGAGCGTGCACGTCGACGACCGAAGCAGTATCGGACGGATCGCAAGGGTCGGGCCAGACAGGAACTACAAATGGCGACCCGGCCCAGCCTTCTGCCGACGCTAGCGGCATCACTCCTCCCGCTGGAGGTCTTGCAGTTGCCGATGCGGCATTCAACGGGGAGCGACGAAGCGACGGGCTGTTGGCCGACTCGGTTCCCAACCAGATAGTTGTGGCTGGCGGTCCTGGCGCAATGTTGATCGACCGGGCCACCGGCGATGAGATCGTTTTGGTCAGCCCAGAGCCCATTGCTCCGGGCATGAGCCCAACCTCAGCCGAACGAATAGTCAGTGCATTCGATGTGGGTAGCGGGCGGATCGTATTCGAGACCCAAGGACAAGACTCGACAACGATCTCGATCCTGCGAGCCGGCGGAAACGTTGAGCGACTCGGTACTGGTTCTCATGTCGGCGTCAACGCGGCGAGGCAACTGATGGCCTACGTTGCCAGCAACGGAGCGGTTGTAGTGGCGGATCTCGACACCGGCGAAGTCCGCTCCGAGGTCGCGCTCGACGGAAATGTTGCTGCCCTGGCCTGGACGCCATCGGGATCCCGGCTCGCCATTGCTTGGGTTGATGTGCCGGCATCGTCGCAATCGCCAAGCAACGTGGTGTCGATCGCGTCTGTCGACGACGACGGCACAATCTCTGCGCCCATCGTGGCGACGAAACCTCGCTCGGTTCAGTGGCACTACCCGACGTGGATCGACGATGAGACCCTTGTTGTCATCGAACAGAACCTTGTCGCCGCCGCTGACACCTTTTCGGGTCGGGTGGCCGACGGTGTGGCCAGGCTAGCGGTTGTCGATTTGACAAATAGCCGGGTACTCAGTTCGACCGACCTACCAACCGGTGTCATCGCCGCCGACGCGAGCCCCGATGGTGAAGCGGTCGCGATCGTGGGAACCGACGGAATTGTGCGCTGGTGGTCAGCCGGAGGAACGGGTTTGCTCGCCGTTGGCGTGTGGACCTCGGCCACTTGGTAACAAGCCTTTGGCACTGAGAGCCATAGGCGGGTGGTAGACCGAACTCATGACTTTGATTCTGGTTCTTCACCCCGGAGCAATGGGTTCGTCGGTAGCGGCGGCGTTGGCCACAAACCATGAGGTCGCGTACTGCAGCGCTGAGCGCAGCGAAGCGACATTCGAACGGGCAGCGAAGCTTGGCTTGCGCGAGTTCTACACCCTCGATCGAGCCGTCGGGGCAGCCGAGGTGCTGATTTCGATCTGTCCACCGGCAGCGGCCGTCGACGTAGCGTTACAAGCCGGTGCTCACGGTTTCGACGGCGTGTACGTCGACGCCAACGCCATCGCGGCCGCTACCGCACACGACGTTCAGGCCGCGGTCCCGGCGGCATCTTTCGTTGACGGAGGGATTGTTGGTCCGCCGGGCTGGACCACAGGGACCACACGGCTCTACCTGTCCGGAGAATCGACCCAGACCGTTGTTGCGCTGTTTGGGGGTACACCGATCGAAGCAATCACGGTCGGCGAAGAGGTGGGTCAGGCGTCGGCACTAAAGATGGCATACGCCGGCTGGACTAAAGGCAGCAGCGCGCTCTTGCTGGCGATAGCCGCGTATGCCAAACACGCTGGGGTTGCCGATGCACTAATGGCCGAGTGGGGTCGGTCGTTACCCGGTCTTGAGGAGCGTCTGTATCAGACTGCGGTCGGAACCTCACCAAAGGCGTGGAGGTTCGTTGGCGAGATGGACGAGATTGCCAAAAGTCTGGCCGCAGCCGGGTTGCCGTCGAGCTTTCACGAAGCCGCGGCCGCCGTGTACGCCAAGATGGCTGAAAGGCCTCTGGTCCTTGGCGGCCCTGCTGACGAAGTCGACGACCACGTATTTTGTCGGGCTGCTATCGAACAGCTTCTCAGCTAACTTCAGGACCGAGTAGAACGGTTCGTGAGATCAGGTCGGCGACAGTTGCCTCGTCCCAGCCGAGCCAGTCTGAGAACACGTCTTCATGGTGCTCGCCGAGATGAGGTGCTCTCGACCTAACGCCGCTGCTGGCATCTGAGAACCGATAAGGCGAGTCGACCAAACGCCGAGGTTGTCCGGTGCCGTCGTCGACCTCGGCAAACACGTTTCGTTCTACAACCGTTGGCGACGTGAGAACCCCGGGCCCGTCGTGTACATCACCCCAGGCGATCGCCAATCGGTCGAGTTCGGTGCATAAATCGGCCCGCACCTCGAAGCTTGAAACCCACTCCCGAATGGCGGCACCCCTGCATGCGATTTTCGTGGCGAGGCCGGCACCATCAGGGGTCGGGTCGTGCACCCCTGCGTGTCGACTTAGCTGGCTCCACACATATCTGGCTTCACCCGCCAACAGGATCGGCGGGCTCGACTCGTCACCTGTCGAGGTCTCATAGACGGTGCCACCGAGTCTGACGACAGGGTGTTCGTCGGCTGTGTGATGCATGTAGTCGTCTGAGCTAATCATGGCGTGAAGCATCGACATATCGATGTGCTGTCCTTGGGATAGGCCTAGCAGCCGTTGTTGGTCGCGCATCCGCAGGGCGGCCAAGACGGCCACCAGGCCATGCAGGCTCGCGTAGCTGTCGGCCATCGAGAACATCGGATCTACTGGCGGCGCAGCATCGAACAGCGATTGACGGTGAATCAACCCGGCCTCAGCATGGATCACAGGCGCGTAGGCCCGGCGCTCGAAGTCAGGGCCTGTCTGCCCAAAGCCGCTGATGGACAACATGACCATGTCCGACTTGGTCTGCGACAGTTGATCCCAGCCAATACCGAGGCGGTCGGCGACGCCCGGTCGGAAGTTCTCGATGACCACATCGGCTACCGCTGCCAACTCAAGGACAACGCCGGCACCGTCAGGATGCTTAAGGTCGATACATACCCCGCGTTTGCCTGCGTTCTGTTGGTTGTAGAACCCCGGCAAACCGGCTACGCGCCGTCCCCAGAGGCGAGTGACGTCGCCCTCGGGCGGTTCGACCTTCACGACATCGGCTCCCAAGTCGCAGAGCATGCGCCCGGCGAACGGGCCGGACACAACCCTTGAAAGATCGAGGACGCGAAGGTCTGTTAGTGGGTACACCTCGCCCAAAATATCAGCTACGTTCGACGTCGATGACGGCTCCATCCTCAATGAGGGCAATAGTGGCTATGCGCGTCTTGGTCGCCAGGGTTCTATCGGCGCCGGTGTACGCGGTCTACGAAGGCTTTGTCCGCCTGGTGAACTCTGGCGGTAAGCCGCTGAGAGCAGACTTAGTGGCGGTGCTCGGCGGCGCCGTCGAGGACCTCGACATGGACAGAGTCAAGCTTGTCGAGCGGGCCCGCATCCCGACTGGGCACGCCGGGCTGACCCTCGGTTGGACAGTGTTCGTCGATCGGACCCTGTTGGCAACATCGAGAGCCGATGTCGCGTTGCTAGCC
>JAADHX010000404.1 GCA_013151655.1 Actinomycetota bacterium | reverse complement strand
CATCGGACACCATCTGGTTGATGTCGTCCTTGGAAAGGCTCGACTGGCCAGTGATAGTGATGCCTTGTTCTTTGCCAGTGGCCCGATCTTTGGCCGACACATGAACAATTCCATTGGCGTCGATGTCGAAGGTGACCTCGACCTGGGGAACACCACGCGGTGCTGGAGGCAGATCGACAAGCTGGAACTTACCGAGTGTCTTGTTCCCGCTGGAGATCTCACGCTCGCCTTGCAGGACGTGGATCTCGACCGATGGCTGCATGTCTTCGGCGGTGGTGAAGGTCTCGGAGCGCTTGGTTGGGATAGTTGTGTTGCGCTCGATAAGACGAGTCATGACACCACCCTTGGTTTCGATTCCGAGAGACAATGGAGTTACATCGAGGAGCAGAACATCCTTGACCTCGCCTTTGAGCACACCAGCCTGAACCGCAGCGCCTACGGCAACGACCTCGTCTGGGTTCACGCCCTGATGGGGGTCGGCGCCAGCTAGTTCGGTGACGAGTTCACGGACAGCTGGCATGCGGGTCGAGCCGCCCACCATGATGACGTGTCGCTCTTGGTAAGACCAGCGTCTTTGATGGCAGCCTCAAACGGCGCCGCGCAACGAGCCACGAGGTCGGCAGTGAGCTCTTGGAACTTGGCCCGGGTGAGCTCGTAGTCGAGGTGGAGTGGGCCGCTGTCGGTCGCGGTGATGAACGGCAGGTTGATTTGGGTGCTCTGTTTAGTCGAGAGCTCCTTCTTGGCCTGTTCGCCCGCTTCTTTGAGACGCTGCTTGGCCATAGGGTCTGCGCCAAGGTCGACACCGTGGTCGCCTTTGAACTGGCCGACTAGCCATTCGATGACAGCTTCGTCCCAGTCGTCGCCGCCTAGCTCGGTATCGCCAGAGGTGCTCTTGACCTCGAACACGCCGTCGCCGATCTCGAGAACCGAGACGTCGAAGGTGCCGCCTCCAAGGTCGAACACGAGGATCGTCTGCTCGTCGTTCTCTTTGTCGAGTCCATAGGCCAACGCCGCGGCTGTGGGCTCGTTAATGATACGAAGGACCTCGAGGCCCGCGATCTGGCCGGCTTCTTTGGTGGCCGTGCGCTGGGCGTCGTCAAAGTAGGCCGGAACCGTGATGACGGCCTCAGTGACAGTTGTGCCTAGATAGGCCTCAGCATCGCGCTTTAGCTTCTGCAGCACGCGGGCCGAGATCTCCTGGGGGGTATAGGCCTTGCCGTCAATATCGACAGTCCAGTCACTGCCGACGTGGCGTTTGACTGAGCCAATTGTGCGGTGAGGGTTAGTTACCGCCTGACGTTTGGCGACTTCACCTACTAGGACTTCGCCGCTTTTGCTGAAGCCGACAACTGATGGTGTGGTGCGATCGCCCTCGGCATTCGCAATGACTGTTGGTTCGCCACCTTCGAGGACAGCAACAACGGAGTTGGTTGTCCCGAGGTCTATTCCGACGGCTCTGGCCATGGTGTTGATCTCCTGTTAGTTAGTTGGTGCGGTGTTTGCACCTGCGGAGGGGGGTCCCGCATACTTTGGAAACGCGGCTGATCTCAACCGCAGTTCTCGACCAGTGTGGCGGCAAATGAAGCTGCTCGCTAGTCGGGTTGTTAGTAGACATCATAAAACCTGAGTGCGACATATGCAACTTTCCTGATGCAATTTCTTTCGGAGACTTTCTGGACGGGATTCGGCTTTGTTCATACACTGCACGGATGGCGCGCAACGAACACATCAGCCGGCTTGGGGATCTGGAACTCTTTTCCGGGTGTTCCAAGAAGGACCTTCAGAACATTGCTAAGTCTTCGACCGAGATCGATGTCGTGGTCGGCAAGACGATCATCGAACAAGGCGACATGGGCACAGAAGCCTTCGTGATCCTTGATGGCGAGGCAACAGTTCGCCGCAACGGACGCAAGATAGCGACGCTCAAAGCAGGCGACGCCATTGGAGAACTATCACTTCTCGACCGGGGCCCTCGCACCGCGTACGTCGAAGCCGCCACCGACATGCGATTGCTTTGCATTAGCTCCAAGGAGTTCTCAAAGCTTCTCAAAGCAACACCTTCACTGTCGATGAAGATGCTTGCTGCGTTAGCCGGTCGAGTGCGAGAACTCGATCGAAAGATCTTCGGTTAGCTCACACCCCCTCACCTACTAGTACGGTGGGCGGCCGTGACACGTCGCATTAAGCCACATCAGTACGTCTGGATCGCTGGGGTCATCCTGGCCGTCGGCACCTTCTTGTCGGGTGTTGCCGCGAGCATCTTTGACTTTGACGATGACTCTGAGATTCATCGCACCGTGTTCGGGAACATCCCTGACCCACTGAAGTGGGTTTTCTACACGGTCATGCCGCTGTTGCTGGTGTATGGCGCAGTCATGTTCGGTAACAGAATGAAAAACTGGGAGCGCGGCCAACCCGACCGGCGCGAGCTCCGCAACGACAACGCGCATCGTCGAGCTAAGGACTGGCGGGCCGGGGTTCTTATGCAGACACTGCTTCGCGACCCAGCCGCTGGCGTAATGCACCTGCTCATCTACTACGGGTTTTTGGTTCTGCTTGGTGTCACAACCACCCTCGAGATCGACCACCAACTTCCTGACGACCTCAAGTTCCTTCACGGCGGCGTCTATCAGGGGTTTGCCTTCGTCGGCGACGTCGGCGGGCTTATATACCTGGCCGGAATTATCTGGGCGATTTTTCGGCGCTACGTCCAACGTCCCTATCGGATTCGTACCAAATCGCGCCCAGAACACGCAGTTGTTCTTGGGGTCTTGTTGTCGGTCGGTGTTACCGGGTTCCTAACCGAGATGTTCCGCATCGCCCAAGTGGGGCGTCCGTCGTATGAGAAGTGGTCGTTCGTTGGCTATCCGCTGTCTGGCCTTGTCGACGGTGTCGATGCCATCGCCGGCTGGCACCAGGCCATGTGGATCATCCACGTCATCAGCTTCATAGCGTTCCTTATCATCTTGCCAATCACGATGATGCGCCATATGTTCACATCGCCGCTGAACATGTACCTCAAGGACAAGGACCGCCCGAAGGGCGCCATGCGGGCGATGCCAAACCTCATGGAGACCGAGCTCGAAACGTTCGGTGCCACCGAAATTGGCGACTTCACCTGGAAACAGCTCCTCGACACCGATGCCTGCACCATGTGCGGCCGTTGCACTTCAGTGTGTCCAGCGCACGCGACCGGCAAACCGCTCGATCCGCGAGAGATTGTGCTCAAGACTGGCGAAGTCATGGCTCGAAGTGGCGATCCGGCTGTTACTCCACCGATCGGCGTCGATGCCGACATCACCGTCAGTTCGGCCAACGTCTTCGAGCGCATCAGCACCGAAGAAATCTGGGCATGTACTTCGTGCAAGGCCTGCGACGAGATTTGCCCCGTCAACATCGAGATCCTCGACAAGATTCTCGACATGCGGCGTTGTCTGACCCTGATGGAGTCTGACTTCCCAAGCGAACTCGGCAGCGCGTTCCGAGGCATGGAGAACAACTCCAACCCGTGGAATATCAACAACGCCGAACGCGGCGACTGGGCCGAAGCGCTCGAGTTTGTCGACATCATCGATGGCGGCGATCCTTTCAACGCTGAGTACCTCTACTGGGTTGGTTGCGCGGGCTCGTTCGACGACAAGAACAAGAAGGTGTCCGAGGCGACGGCCAAGTTGCTCACGAGGGCAGGCGTCGACTTCGCTATTCTCGGCCCATCGGAGATGTGCACCGGCGATTCGGCTCGACGTTCTGGCAACGAGTACCTGTTCCAGATGCTGGCGATGCAGAACATCGAGACACTGAACGACATGGGCGTCAAGAAGATCGTCACCCAGTGCCCTCACTGTTTCAACACACTGAAGAACGAGTATCCGCAGCTCGACGGCCACTATGAGGTCATCCACCACAGCCAGATGCTCGAGAATCTTATTGAGTCAGGCCAACTCGACATGAGCGGCGCTCGACTCGACGAGCGGGTCGTGTATCACGACAGTTGTTACCTCGGACGCCACAACGATGTGTACCTGTCGCCTCGCAAGGTCATCGGATCACTGGCCGGCGTCGAGATTGTGGAGGCTCCTCGCAACGGCACCGAAGGTATGTGCTGCGGCGCTGGCGGTGCCCGCATGTGGATGGAAGAAACCACTGGCAAGAACATAAACATCGAACGCTCCCAAGAGCTCATTGCCACCGGTGCAACACGCGTCGCAACTGCCTGCCCGTTCTGCTACATCATGATGGACGACGGAGTTAAGGCTCAGGGTGTCGAAGAAGATCAGCTCAAGGTGGCCGACATTTCGATGCACCTCATCGAAGCCCTCGAAGCATCTGAGTCGGCCGATGAGCCTGGTTCGGAGACACCATCGCCAACTGATCTGATTCTCGGCATACGAGGCGGTAGTGGCGGCTCGACGGCAACGGTGGCGGCTCCAACCAAGGTGGCCGACGGGCCAGATGATCTCCGTCTCATTAAAGGCATCGGCCCGGTGCTAGAGGCGTGGCTGCACACCAAGAACATCTACTCCTTCGAGCAGATCGCCAACCTTAGCCAGGATCAGATCGATGCCCTAGAAGAAGAGCAGTCGTTCCCCGATCGGATCGATCGCGAAAACTGGCAAGGTCAGGCCATCGATTTCATCGCCAAGAGGGACCGTGGCGAACTCTAGGCTGGTTCACCGACCGACCAGTCGACGTTGGTAATCAACGCGTCGGCTAGGTAGGCGTCACCGTCCGGACCGGACTTCGGATCGAGTACGTGTTTCACATACGCATCGCGCTCGTGAGCGTGCACTGGGAGTTCCCACACACACGCAGTTGGGCCGCCCACCGGTACGCGCTCGAACACAGTCGGGTCGTCGAGGTGGGCACTAAAGGTGTGTTGGCTGACAATGTCGCCTTCCCAAAGGTCGGCAAGCACCCATACGGATTCGGCTCCGTGGTGAACGATCAGAAATCCGACGCCAAGTTCGTCGGCCCGCGGAGCCGGCAACGCGACGCAAAGCAGGCGATCAATAGCGAGGTTGATGTTTGCGCTGATTGCGTCTCCACTAACTGTGATTTCGTAGCGCTTGAGCCGCCAGCCCGAAATCTCAGAAACTCCTACCGGCCGAACCGGTCTGGGAACGAAACGACCGCTCATCGGGCGGCTTCAGAAGTCAGCATCGCAGAATCCCCATCCGGGCCAGGCTCGACGAGCGTGATCGCAACTTGATTGTCGTGAAACACAGCCCCTCTGGCCATGTCGGCATCGCGTTCGGCTGTGGTGGCGTTGATCGATGACCCGCCCACCAACTTGGGCCAGTGGCCCTTTGTCATGGTTGCTACTCCTGGGCGGGTGCGCTTCGTAACCTCGGCGACAGCCACAAACTCGCCCCGGTCGTTGTGAACCCGCACCGTGTCTCGGGTTCGGATCGATCTCAACCGAGCGTCGTCTGGATGTAGCGCCACCGTCTGGGCTCCAGACCTGGCATGGTTCGGTGAGTTGGCGAACGTCGAGTTCATTAGGTAGTGATTGGCGGCTGCGATGAGGGCGACTGTCTGCTCTTGGCCTTCGCCAGACGGAGCGGTCGCTTCCTTGGGCGCGACGTAATGGGGCAGGCGACCTTGGCCGTCTTGTTCGGCTTGGTCGGAACTGAACTCAAAGCGCCCCGATGGAGTGTCATACCGATCGGCGTAAGGCAAGAACGGCTCTGGGTAGTCGAGCCGTGCGAATCCGCGGTCGCGAAGTTCGGCAATGCTGACCTTGGGACGGCCGGGATGGTCACCGCCGAGTGCGTCTGCCAGCAGCTCTTCGTCACTGGCATACAAGGCCGGTTCGGTCAGGCCCATCGCCTTGGCTACCCGCCTAAATATC
>JAADHX010000099.1 GCA_013151655.1 Actinomycetota bacterium | reverse complement strand
ATGGGTATCGGATCATCTTCAAATGTCATTGTCGAGCGGTGGAATGGCATTCCTTTCGAAAAGCCTTATCAGCACACGCGCGACATGACCCGCTTCCTTCGGTCCGCTCTGACCGGCGAGAAGGTCAAGGCCGAATACGAGACTTTCGCCGTAAACGGTTTCACCCTTCGCAGGCCTCCTAAGCAACAGCCTCCGATTCTTATCGCCGCCCTACGCGAAGGAATGCTTCGATTGGCTGGGCGCGAAGGCGATGGTGCCATCATCAACTGGTTAGCCGCGGACGATGTGCCGACAGTCACGCCTCATGTCCACGCTGGTGGCCCAGACAAGGAGATTGTGGCTCGCATCTTTGTGTGTCCGAACCCCGATGCCGACACCGTTCGGGCCAGCGCTCGGTTCGCCATAGCGGCCTACCTGAACGTGCCTGTTTATGCTGCCTTCCACGAGTGGCTTGGCCGAGGTGACCGTCTTGGCGACATGTGGAAACACTGGGCCGACGGCGATCGCAAGGCGGCACTGGCTTCGATTCCCGACTCCGTTGTTGACGAACTGGTCGTGCACGGGACACCAGAACAATGTCGCGAGCACATCGACCGCTACCACGAACAGGGCGTCAACACTTCGGCGATCGCGATCATGCCGTTTGGTGGCATCGACCCAGTTCAGGCCGCCCGGGACCTATCGCCATCGGCACGGGGCTGAACCGCCGGGAACGTTTGCCCTGCGGCAAGTGTTGATCATTAACTACAGGACCACTTTGGGAGAAACATGTTGTTCGGACGCGACAAGCAGGCCATGACCGATGCCGAGAAGGCACTACCGGGGCGTTCGATAGCGGTTTCTGTTCCCGATCGTCATTTCGTAAATGACAACCCCCTGGTTGGTCCGTGGCCTGATGGTTTCGAGACGGTTGTGTTTGGCATGGGCTGCTTCTGGGGCGCTGAGCGCAAGTTCTGGGAAACCGATGGTGTCTATTCAACCGCTGCTGGTTACGCCGGTGGGTTCACCCCGAACCCAACTTATGAAGAGGTCTGTTCGGGCAGGACCGGTCATAACGAGGTTGTGCTTGTCGTGTTCGATCCGGCGGTGATCAGCTTCGATTCGATCCTGAGCGTGTTCTGGGAAAATCACAACCCAACCCAGGGAATGCGACAGGGCAACGATGTAGGCACGCAGTACCGGTCGGGTATCTATGCAGCGTCAGCGGTCCACGTAGAAGCGGCCGAGGCTTCGCTTGAGCGTTTCCAGCCAAAGCTGAACGAGGCTCGATACGGTCGGATCACCACCGAGATCGTCTCGCTCGACGACTTCTACTATGCCGAGGACTACCACCAGCAGTACCTGGCCAAGGTCCCCAACGGTTACTGCGGCATGGGCGGAACCGGCGTGTCCTGCCCCATCGGCGTGGCCGCCACCGACTAACCGCCGCAACCTGCGGTTGCTAACCGCCGCGGCCTGCGGCCGCTAACCGGGTTTTCCCTCTCACTACGTTCGAGTAAAACCCCGAAGACCACTACCGTCAGCGGCAAACGGTTGCCGGCGGACGTTTGCCGCTGACGGTAGTGGTCTGAATTAGCGAGATGAGGCGAGGCTGAGTACCTCGGAGAAGTGGTCGACCAGATCGTTGTGGTTGGTGTGGGCGTTGAGACCTGAAGGGTTCGGCATGACGTAGACCGGGCTACCGGCCAAAGGATCGGGCTGGAGGCCGAGGCTGGCGTCGCGGCCATAGGCTTTGCGCCAACCGGTGACACCCATGACGCACACGATTGCTGGTTCATGCATGCTGATTGTCCATTCAAGCCGGCGTCGACCGTCGACAAACTCCGAGCTTTTGAGATCGGCGGCCTTGGGTGTTGCCCGCTTGACTAGATCGGTGAATCCGACTCGATCAGCCTTGACGGATCGGCCTGGGTCACGAGCCACTGATACAAGGCCTGACGCAACAGCTGCCCTCCAGAACCGATTGCTGGGGCTGGCGAAACCGTAGCCAAGGTCGGCGGCCGTCAAGCTGGGATTCAAGCCGACCGCCAGCACCTGTAGACCTGGACCAACGGCGTCTGGCAAGGTTCGTTGTCTGGTTAGATGCAGCGATCGAGTGCCCTGATCGGAGGGCGATTGGGCCTCACCCTCGAAACCCGCTCCCTCGAGCAACAGACTCTGGTCGTTCATTTCGGGCATCACGACCTCGACCAGTTGACCTGGATCAAGACGGCCGTGAAGCACATGTAGAGCCATCGTCACGCGATCAGCCCGCATCGATGAGAGATCATGACTGGCCGGTGCCGATTCGCTCACGTTTCGACTGTCAGGACTGGATTGCGGCGATCATGGTGGCCTCGGCAGTCTCGAGTCGATTCTCGCCCCAAGGCAGGGCCATGAGAATCGGATGATCGACTCCGGCATCGACGTAGGTCCGAACAAACTCGTGTACTTCGGCGGCGTTCCCGATGAAATCGATCGCTTGGATCATCTCGTTCGAGATGGCTGCGACCGCGCCCGCTCGGTCGCCAGCTGCGTATCGATCGCGTATCTCGTCGACCTCGTTCGCGAATCCGGCCTGGCTGAACATCCGGGCATACCCGTCGGCCATCGCGTATCCGAAGATGTCGCGCCGCGCTGAGGGCGCGGCGCGTTCGAAGTCGCAAACGCCCGCATGCACGTAGGCCAAGATCTTGGCCGGACCTCCGGCTCTAACCTTGTCGACCGAGGCAGCCACGTGGTTGGCCGGTATGTAGTTGAGCAGCACGCCATCAGCTAGTTCACCTGCGAGCCTGAGCATCTGAGGATTTAGCGCGGCAACCACAAGTTGCGGACGTTTATCGTCGAGACGTACTGCCAGGCGGAACTTTCTGACACTCCAGAAATCTCCTTCGAACGTGACCGATTCGCCCGAGAGAAGCTCGCGCAACAGCGTCAGATACTCGCGCATCTGGGCGATCGGTCGATTACCGTACTGGGCGCCATGCCAGCTACCGGCTACGACCGGCGTCGATACGCCGACTCCGAGATTGACGGTCCGATTCGGTGCCAGGGCCTGGAGGGTCGCGGCCGACATGGCGGTCAGAGATGGCGACCGAATCTGCATCGGAACAATGCCGGTCCCGAGATCGAGCGAGGGCGCGGCAACGGTGGCGGCGGCGAGCAGGGTGAAGGCATCGGTGCCGTTAGCTTCTGCTGTCCAGAATGACTGGTATCCAAGGTCTTCAGCGAGGACCGCGATTCGCGGGACTGCGGCCGGGCCGAGGGCGGCGAGGCCTGCGAATGTGACGCCAAGAGGTGTGCTTGCCATGTCGCGACCTTACGCCGAGAAGAGGCCTGCAGTGTCAGCTAGCCTGCTCATCAACGTGGAGTTGCGGATGAGAGTTGCCCTAGGAGTCGTCGTCTTGGTGGCTGCGGTGGCCGTGACTGTCTTCGCGGCGAGCCAGCTTTCTGGAGCTCAGAACGATCCAGCGGTGGAGAACTCAAACACTGTCGCGTACGGCAGCGCGACCTTGGAGGCACTTCTCGAAGCGATTCCTCTGGCGGTTGCTTCGCTGGCCCATGAGCCCACCGCCCTTTCGAGTGTCCGATTGCCGCCCGAAACTGCTGAGGCGTTGGCAGAGGCAGCCCGGTCGGGACTTTCCGAGGTGGGGCCTGTTTATGACGGTGACGGAGTGCTTGTCGGGCATACGTTCGCTATCGAGGTTCCGCCGGACACCCGATTGACCGTGATTAGACCAAGTCCGTATACCGAGGAATTCCAGTCCCTTGTTCCAGCCTCGGCCGAGGAACAAACTGTGAGGCTGGATGGCGTGGCCCAGATGTTGGTCTCGGTGTCGGCCGATGGGTCGATCCAGACACTCGAGCATCATCCGGTGGGCCTTGGCGGAGAACGAGTAAGCGTCACGATTGTCTCGCCGGTGTTAGAACAAGTCGAGATCGTGACAGATGCTGAAGGTAACCCTGTCCTCACCGGCGATGGCAAGGTCCGGTTGCGCGTTGGAGATCGCGTAATCGAGGTGGCTCCTGGATCGGTCAACGGGTGATATCGCCAAACTGACCCATCGCCATTGTTGTCAGAACCGACTGGAAAACTTGCGGCCGTGAAGCGTCGGCGTCACATGTGATGTGTATGGTGAGCAGACGCAATCCGCGTAGGAACGTGTTCGACGTCACATCGAATACGGGAATCTGTTGGCACCCGATCACGTTGAGGTAAGAGTGACTGATACTGCAGAGATCCAGATCGTCGACGAGGCCCTTCGTATCATCGATCAAGGTCTATCCGACATGGTGCAGCGCGAGCTTGTGTCGACCAATGAGGTTGCTAACCTTCTGCTCGATCTGAGAAGCGCCCTAGTGCCAGCCAAAGGTAAAGAACCAACTCTGGCCTAGGGCCCCTGGCTGGGGGCTAGTTGTCTAGGCGGTCGGTAGCCCAGTTGGCGATTCGTCCAAGAATCACGCCCGTTGCGAGCCCCGCGGCCACGTCGCTTGGGTGATGCATTCTTACGTGAATGCGACTTGAGGCCACTACCAGTGCGAGCCCATACCACAGTGGGCGTTTACCGTGTCTGCTCAGGACAGCGGCTGCTGTCATAGCTGCTGAGGCGTGTCCGCTAGGAAACGACGAAGTGATCGGCTGACGAATGTGACGTTCGTTGGCGATCTCGTCGCGTCGCGGTCTGACCCGTTTAAACAGCCGTTTGATGCCTTGATTCACCAGCAACGACTCAAGCCCAATGATGACGCTCAAACGGACGGCATCTCGTGGTTGGCCGCGAGCGACAGACGAAGCTACGCCGCACAAGTGCCAGATAGCGCTCCAGTCCCCAGCAGTCGACGCGCCGTACATGACTCGGTCAGCGACGGCGTTCGAACGGAGCGGCTTGAACCATCCGTCGACAACCTCGTCGAACCGATCAATCTGGCGCCCCAGAGCACCCGCTTCTGGAGAGTCGTCGGGAGAGCCCGGCGAGGTTGCTTGTGCCATGGCAGATGTCAGCCAGCTGTGGTTGTGGTGGCTAGCGGCTCGGTAGTGGAGGTGGTCACGAGCAGCTCCGGCAGATCAGGTTCGTCGAGTGGTTCGAGTTCGAGAGGAGCGAGGGTAGGGGTCGGCTCGCTGTTGTCGATATCTGGGATGATGATCTGCTGGTTGATGCCGATTCGTGAGCCGTCACCAAGGTTGGGGTTCTCGTCGAGAATCTGCTGGACCGTCAGCTCGTACAAGGCCGCGATGCCCGACAGCGTCTGGCCGGCCTCAACGAAATGAAGCTTCGGACCAGCCTCGGTGGTTGTTGTGGTCGTGGTTAGAGCGCTTGGTGCGGTGGTGA
>JAADHX010000244.1 GCA_013151655.1 Actinomycetota bacterium | reverse complement strand
TCCGGCACAACAGAATCGCTTCATCACGAACGGCGACGGCATACACCGCAAGACGAGATTTCTTGGCCGACATCGGCTCGGATCGTAACCTCCGCCAACCGCGGACCTTCACCGACCAGAAGGTACGTGGGATTGGTTCTGCACTACGACGCCGACTTCGATCAGATCTCCGCAGTCACCCACCAAGAGACAATTTGGGTCGCACCCCGAGGTTCTCTGTGATCGCCTAGAAACCTTGTCCTCGAGGGTCGCGGCCAAGAACGGTCAGAAGCTGTTCGCTGATTGCTCCACCACTCGAACGGTCTCTATTTGGAGATTTCTTCGAAACAGCTCTGCTATCATGAGATTTCTCCGTGTGGATCGCGAGAATCGATGAATAGCAGCGTCTTACTCACTGGTGATCTGCCCGCCTCGACGCTGCACGACCGCGTCCGTCGAGGCACCCTGGTGCGGTTGGCCTCGGGAATATATGCCGGGCCAGACGACGATCTCGACGCGGTTGTCCACCGATCATGGCGCGAGATTGTCGCGCACAAATTTCCGGGCGCCGTCGTAACAGACCGATCCGCGCTGTGGGCCGGACCACACGATGGGTACCTCTTCATCGCGTCGGCTCGCACCGGTTCACTTTCGCTCCCAGGCCTCACTGTCGTCTCTCGAAAGGGTCCCGCAGACGTAGACCATGACATCGCAATCGGCGCAGGAGTGAAGGTCGCTTCGCGACCAAGAGCGTTACTGGACAACACCAGACTGACGCGAAAGCGGGGCGACAGGCCTTCGGCCACACTGGCGCGCACAGAACTTGCCGACTGGGTAGATCACCTCTGCGCAATTGAGTCCGCGGCGAGCGTCGAGTCATACCGGGCCAAGGCTGAGACGCTCGCTCCGCTCCTAGGCGCTTCGTACGAACGCGTTGAGGTTCTGAACGAGATCGTCGGAGCCGCGCTCGGCACTCGAACCGCCACCTTTGGCTCGCGAGCCATGGCAGCCCGCTCCATGGGTAGGCCGTACGACCAACGCAGGCTTGTTCGCTTGGAACTACTAGCGGACTACCTGCGCGACATCGTCGCAACGCATCCGGCTCTGCCGTTGGATGCCGGCCACCGCCGAACGTTGCCGTTCTGGGAGGCATACTTTTCGAACTTTATCGAAGGGACCGAGTTCACTCCAGAAGAAGCCGCTGGCATCGTCTTCGATGGTGACATTCCTCGTGCGCGCCCCCAAGACGCTCATGACGTGCTGGCCACGTATCAGCTGGTCTCCAATGATGCCGAAATGCGGCGCCGTAGTGCCAGCGCCGACGAGTTCGTTGAGGTCCTCAGCGACTGGCACCGGATCATCATGGGTGGCCGGCCCGAAATGCGGCCCGGCGAGTTCAAGAATCACCAACACCAGGCCGGCGGCACCACATTCGTGGCTCCCGACCTCGTCCGTGGAACACTGGAAAGGGGCTACTCACTTCTCAACTCCCTACACACACCGACCCAGCGCGGGACGTTCGTAGCTTTCCTGGTAGCCGAAGTCCACCCCTTCGACGATGGAAACGGCCGCCTGGCGCGCGCCGTGATGAACTCCGAGTTTGTCGCTGGCGAAGAACAACGCGCCATCGTGCCAACCATCTCGCGAAACGATTACTTGAGAGCACTGAGACGGCTCACCCGGCAAGATCGTCCTGATCTCTTTGTTGCGATGCTCGATCGAGTTCGACGATGGACGGCCAAAGTCGATTGGACAAGCCTTGCAACAGCGACAGCGCATCTCGAGGCGACAAACGCCTTCGTCGACTCCAACGACGCTGAGGATCGCGGACTGCACCTTCTCGACCCCTAGGCCGAGCTTGCCCGTCTGCCTAACGCGTTGGATGCGCCAGCTTGAGGCCTTCGTCGACGAGCGGAGTCACGGCTGTGTCCTCAAGCTCGGCGAGCGGGATCCAACGGACGGCACACGTTGAACCGTCGACCTCGGTTACGTGCGGTTCGCCAACTAGCGGAGCCCTATAGATAAGCCCCACGAAATGGAACTGTCCTGGCGGAACCCTGCTGTCGAGGACCCGCGAGAAGACGCCCAAGAATTCGCGGCTTCCGAGCGCGAGGCCTGTTTCTTCGTAGACCTCGCGCACCAGCGCGTCCTCAGGATGTTCGCCCCAGTCGACGCCACCGCCGGGGAGGGTCCACATGCCTTCATTTGGATAACCCGCCGAGATCTGGCACAACAGCACCGCTTCATCGCGAATAGCGACCGCATAGGTAGAGAGCCGGGTCCTTTGCTCGGTCATCGGCGAAAGCTAACACGGGCCATGTTCCGGTGTGGCTGGCTAACATCGCTTCGGTGACCCGACTACGACTACTGACAAAGAGCGGCTGGGCAATCTGGTTCGTCTTCTTGATGCTGGCTGTTGTTTTGTTCAGCGCCCTGGCCTTCTACTACGCCGGGCGAAGCGATCGGCTTAGCTCAAATGGAGTCGAAACAACTGCGACAGTGACGGAGAAGTTCGTCTTCGCGAATGATCCCGGCCTAAATCGGGTGGAGACCGTCGGCTACAACTTCGCGTACGAGTGGTTGCTGACCGATGGCACAACCCACAGGTACGTGACTGGCTTTGACACCGAGGGTCGTTGGAACCAAATCACTATTGGCGACACCGCTCGGGTCACCTATCTACCGTCGAATCCAGATAACCACAACAGCCCTTGGGGAACTCAGGACGAAACTGTGGACTTATGGATCGGGGCCGCGGTCCTGACGGCCTTGCTCGCTTTGATCACGTTTCCGATCGCGCTCTGGCGAATTGGCCCGGTCAACTCCGACGATCCCGCCCAAGGTGAGGATGGTGGAGTCCCGATATCCGATAATGAACCCACCGTGAGCTAGCTCACGGTGGCGATCAGTTCGTGAAGTGCTTCGGCCACGATTGCCTGAGGCTCATCGGGTCGGGTCAACAAAACGAGCTGCACTACGGCCTCCTTGTCGTTAACAGAAACGAAGTCGAGCCCAGGGATACGGAAACCACGAACGCCGCTTGGCACTAGCGCAACACCCTCAGCTGCGGCGACCAAACCAAGGATTGTGGTGTATTCGGTTGCCTCAAGTGCTGGTGCATATGTCACCCCGGCTCGACCGAGCATGACTCGCAGCTCGGCATGCAGAGTTGGCGACCGTTCCTTGGCGAACCCGACAAACGTCGAACCGTCCAACTCGCGAAGCGACACCGACGATTTCTGCGCAAGGGCATGGTTCGAAGGCACCGCCAGGACGAGAGCCTCGCTTCCGATTGCTCTCGCGACCACACCAACACGACCGGGATCAGCCCTGGCGATGCCAAGATCGATGACACCGCCGAGCAACGCATCGGCCTGCTCATCAGACGACATTGTGTGAAGCTCAATGGCTACGTCAGGCCTCTGATCTCGAAAACGGTGCAAGAACCTCGGCACCAACTCATAAGCCGCCGAGTCGACCGAGCCGAGACGCAGCCGACCGCGCACTCCAGACCGTAAATCCTCAGCAGCTCGTTGAGCGCCAGCGGCCGCCACCAACAAATGCTTGGCATGCGGCAGAAAGGCCTCACCGTCTGCGGTCAACGAAACCCGACGGGTTGTTCGTTCGAACAGCTCCAACCCTAGGTCGGTTTCGAGTTGGCGGATCTGTTGACTCAGTGCTGGTTGAGCAATGTGCAGTGCATCGGCTGCCCTACCGAAGTGGAGTTCGGAAGCCACGGCGACGAAGTACTCCATTCGCCGCAACGTCACTGGCCGAGAACTCATAGGTTTAGCCTATCAATAACGCTCAAATAGGTACTTCTGATAAATGAGAATCTTTGTCAGTCTTGAAGGCGTGAAGGGGCTCAATCGAAGCGATCGTTATTCTGCAGCCGGTCTTTTGTGGCGCGGTGCCAGAAAGAAGACGTGGCCACGAATCTGGCGCGAGACCGAACTGAAATCGAAGTACGACGTAGTAATCGTCGGGGGTGGCATCCACGGTCTTGCCACCGCCTACTACCTCGCAGCCAACCATGGCATCACCGATGTTGCCGTGGTCGACAAGGGGTACCTCGGCGGTGGCGGCTCCGGTCGCAACACGGCAATCGTGCGTTCGAACTACCTCACTCCAGAAGGAGTGGCGTTCTACGATCGATCGCTCACGTTGTACAAAACAATGTCGAGCGATCTCAACCTCAACGTCATGTTCTCCGAACGCGGCCACATGACACTCGCCCACACCGACAGCGCTCTGCGTACCATGCGCTGGCGGGCCGAGGTCAACAAACTCCAAGACATCGACTCTTCGCTAATCGACCCAGACGACGTGAAGAAACTGGCCCCAAGCCTCGACACGTCGGCTCAGACTCGTTACCCGATCCTCGGTGCTCTGTACCACCCTCCTGGCGGAACCATCCGCCACGATGCAGTGGTCTGGGCGTACGCCCGCGGCGCCGACGGGTACGGAGTGGACCTCCACCAGCAGACCGAAGTACTCGACATCATGGTTGAGGGCGGAGACGACAACGGCAAGGGTTCGGGGGGCCGCGTAACCGGGGTGAAGACCAACCAAGGCGACATCTCCTGTCGGTTGGTCGTGAACTGCACCGCCGGCTGGGCTACCAACATCGCCGACATGGCGGGTGTGAAACTCCCCATCACCACCCACCCGTTACAGGCCGCGGTCACCGAACCCGTCAAGGTTTTCCTCCCCACCGTCGTGGTGTCAGGTTCGCTTCACGTCTATGTCAGCCAAACCGATCGCGGCGAACTGGTCTTTGGTGCATCGGTCGATCCCTTCGCCACCTACGACATGCGCGGCTCACTCGAGTTCACCGAGGAATTGGCCGGCCACGTGCTCGAACTAATGCCGGGCATCTCCCAGATGCGACTGCTTCGACAATGGGCCGGGTTGTGCGACATGACACCCGACTACTCCCCCGTTATGGGGTTCACCCCCGTCGACGGCTTCCTCTGCGATGTTGGTTGGGGCACATACGGATTCAAAGCCGGCCCTGTCGCTGGAGAACAAATGGCCAAGTGTGTGGCCGAACAAAGCACTCCAGACCTCATCGCACCGTTCGCACTGTCGCGTTTCGTCGATGGCACCCTCGTCGGCGAAAAGGGCGCAGCGGCGGTGGGCCACTGATGTTGATCGTCCCCTGCCCAAACTGCGGACCCCGCAGCTCGAGCGACATGTCCTACCGGGGCGAGTCGCACCCGCGCCCAGACCCGGCCACAACCACGCCCGAACAATGGCGCACCTACCTCTACCTCGAAGACAACCCTGCTGGGTGGCTCAAAGAGACCTGGTACTGCGCTAGCGGATGTCGACGTTTCTTCAC
>JAADHX010000447.1 GCA_013151655.1 Actinomycetota bacterium | reverse complement strand
GTACACAGACGGTGCGGCCCACCTTGTGAAAGTGTTTGCGAATTCAACCTTCGTTGTGACAGCACGCGATCGCGGCGAACTTGCCAGCCTTGCTCGCGTTCTCAGCGACGATGTCTCCATTCTCTACGTACAAGATTTGTTGGTCAATCCGGCCTATCAGCGACAGGGCCTTGGCCGTCGGCTGCTCGACAAGTGCCTCGAACGATTCGCGCACGTGCGCCAGCGCGTTCTGACGTGTCATACCTAGAAGGTGCGCCTCTACATGCCTTCGTCGGCACTGCCCAGCCCTCGGTACCGACACCGAGCTCGATCAGCGTCCACGTGCTCAGGTCATCGGAGATCCAGATCGCGGGCCGAAACGGACCGTTGCCTGGCTCAGCGCCGACTCGCAGGAGTCCGACCACTCGAGATCATCTGAGACGATCGTGGTGTCGGACCCAACTACGGTTCCGACTATTCAGGAATGACCGCCCCAATCGACGTGACTGGTGCCGACAACACGTTTCCGGCCCTGCTACCACTGAACGCGAGGTCGCTAAAGTTGAATACCCCACCATCGGAGGCCACGAGTAGGTATCCATTCCCGTAAGGCACCATGGCCACGATGGGCTCGTTGAGAGTGACTCCCGGAAGTACCTGTGGTATCGAGCCCCGGAATGGCGCGTCGAATCCGAATACGCCGCCATCAGCAGCGACTAGCCAGTAGCCAACGCCATCAGGATCGGCGACGATGCCAACGATGGGCTCGTTTAGCTCGACTCCAGGCAGAATCTCGGGAATCGAACCCGCAAACCTGGCATCGCCCAGAGCGAACACGCCACCATCGGTACCGATCATGTATGCGCCCGCGCCAGTCGGCGTGGCCATCGAGTCCGTAATTCGTGCGGCCAGATCAAATTCGAGCAGGTCGCCGATGTCGGCCACCTCGCCGTAGCCATATACACGGCCATGGGTAGTGAAGACCCGGTAGCCGTCCGCAGCCGGATTCGACGACATCGAGATTGGGTTCTCACCAATCAACAGCTCATTACGTTCGATTCGTCCAAGTTGGCCAAGGTTGAGGGCATCGCCGTGCGCCGAAATGAACCCTTCTTCTGACAAGATCCAGTAGCCCAACCCGGTGGGAGTCGGAAGCAGCTGTAATGCGTCGCCAGCTGCGAAGGTGTCGCCGAGGTGCCTAGCGTCGCCGAAGCTTTCCACCAATCCGTCTTCTTGGAGCAGCCAATACCCAGACGTCCTTCGGACAGGGGGTGGCTCACCAAGTTTCCACTCTGCTGGTGCGAGCGCGGACCAGGTGAACTCGATCGGTCCGAAGTAGCTGTTGGACTCGACGATGACGGTTGCGTCGAATCGGCCGGTCGTTGTTCCGAACGGCGACAACGAGAGAGTGACGGTGCATCTCTCGTTGGGGTCGAGGCTGTTAGGGCAATCGTGTTCTAGGTCGAAGTACTCGCGTTCGTCGCTAACCAGGCCAATTCCGTTGATAATCAGCGGAGATGCACCAAGATTTTGAACCGGCCACTCGATGAACGTGAATGACGAGGTTGGTCCCGCGCCAAAGTTGCGATACCTCGCGTCGGCAACAGCTGGTCCGCGCCCAACGTTGTAGCCGATGACGGCGATCAGCGACGGAGACCCGCAGCTCTCGGATACTGTCGCTGCTAGGCGAGTCAGCTGCCCGTTCGGGTCGTACTCGACCTCGGTCACGTTGAACTCAGACTGTTGGCATACGCGCAGAACTCCCGACAGCTGCGGGCCTTCTAGCGTCTGGTCGTCGACTACATAGCGTCCTGGTGTGAGCCGATCACCCTGTTCGCCGCGAAGTCGGACGTCGTTGCCGGCTCGGGTGCCCCGAAAAGATATGGCCTCATCGTCGAACACCGTGACCCGAACCCGTTCGAATGCGGTAGATGTAGCGATCGTGATCGTAGTGCCGTCCCGCCAAGGGGCTGATGTCGCGAGAAAGACATCAATCCACCCGAGGGAGAACTCGGCAACTATGGCCTCGCCGGCCGCATCGATTGTGATACTCCCCGCGTTTCGTCCCGACTCTGCTCGGCCACCCAGCGCAATTGTCACTGCACATCCCGACGCGGGAGCAAGGGCGCCGGAGCAGTCGTCTTGAACCGAAAACGCTCCAGAATTGGACTCATCGACGCTGATGAGGGCCGCGGTGCCTCCGAAGTTGGCAACCACGGTGCTTGCCGCAAAAGAACCACCGGTTTGGCTGCCGAAATCGATCTCGGGCGGGCTTGAGATGATCCGCGGCCCGGGGCTTGCGGGCGCGGTGTCGAAGCCGATGACCCCTGTGATGACAGTTGTAGCGAGCCGTTCACAGACGATGACGAACGATGCAATGAAGCGGTCGAGCTTCCCGTCTGAGTAGCTCGCCTCCTCGACGATGAGCGTGCTTCGACCGTCGGTGCATACAGCGAACTGTGGCGTCGACACGAGGGCGATGTGTTGGGTTGCGCCCTGTGGGGATTCGAAGCTGTGATAGCTACCTGGAGTAAAGGGTTGGCCGTCGGGGAGCCTTAGGGTCAAGTTGACGGAGTCTCGGATAGCGCCAAAGCTGAACTGCAATTCAAACGGGGACTCGTCAACCGTTCCCGCCTGTCTGACGATCGGACCCCCATTGCTCCAGCCGTCCGAAACGACGATCAACGATCGAGGGTCATCGTCGGCCCCGACGGCTGTTGATGGCTGCACGATTGCGATGATGCCGGCCAACACTGCGATGGCGACAACCGATTTCAATATTCGATCCACCGAAACCTCGATCTCTCTGTGTGGATGCCAACCGCTCTAAGTGAGATAGTACTGCCAAGGGTGTTGGTCAGCAAGGCATCTCTGCGTCTGTGCCGCACCCTAGACGGTCGCATAGTTGCTGCGGGATGGAATCCTCGGGCCCACAAGTGACGTAGAGAGACTAGATCTGGACAGACACAGTTGCGCCGACCCCTACAACTGTTCTCGCTACGATGCCTGCAGGAGGCAGATTGATGTCGGAGTTCTTCTCGACCGTTAGCGGGCCAATCGAGTTCAAGGGGCTCGACAGTGACGAAGCCTTGGCGTTCAGGTGGTACGACAGCGAGCGCATGGTCGCCGGCAAGTCGATGAAGGATCATCTTCGGTTTGCCGTTGCGTACTGGCACAGCTTCAATTGGGACGGGTTCGACATCTTCGGTCGCGGCACTCTCGACCGCCCATGGCTCGATCCGACGCAATCCGATGCGCTGGGTGGCGCCAAATTCAAGATGGACGTCGCGTTCGAGTTCTTCGAAAAACTCGGCGTGCCATTCTTCTGTTTCCACGACGTCGATATCGCTCCTATTGGCGCCACGTTCAGGGAGTCGGCCGACCTTCTCGACGTAATGGTCGACGAAGCCGCGGCTCACATGGATCGCACAGGAGTCAAGCTGCTGTGGGGGACTGCCAATCTATTCTCAGACCCTCGTTTCCAAGCCGGTGCCGCCACCAACCCGGACCCTGAGGTGTTCGCGTACGCGGCCGGTCAGGTGGCCCATTGTCTGTCGGCAACACACCGCCTCGGCGGTCAGAACTATGTGCTGTGGGGTGGTCGCGAAGGGTACGAAACCCTCCTGAACACCGACATGAAACGCGAACTCGATCAGCTCGGTCGCTTCATGACAATGGTGGTCGAACACAAACACGAGATCGGGTTCGAGGGAATGCTCCTGCTCGAACCTAAACCGTTCGAACCAACGAAACACCAGTACGACTTTGATGTCGCGGCTTGCCACGCGTTCCTGGCCAAGTACGACCTGATTGGCGAGATCCACACCAACATCGAAGTCAACCACGCGACGCTGTCAGGCCACGACTTCGCCCACGAGGTTGCGGCCGCTTTTGCGGGCGGCATCTTCGGAAGCATCGACGCTAATGCCGGCGACGATCGCCTTGGCTGGGATCTCGATCGGTTCCCAGTATCAGTCGAGCAGATGACGCTCGGCATGTACGAAATTCTTCGCGGCGGCGGATTCACCTCGGGTGGTCTCAACTTCGATGCCAAGCTTCGTCGCCAGTCCACCGCGAGAGACGACCTCTTCCACGCCCACATTGGAGGCATGGACACCATGGCGCACGCCTTGTTAGTGGCATCGGCCATGATCGACGACGGCGCTCTCGAAGATCTTCGGCGCGACCGATACGCCGGATGGGACGCAGACCTTGGCCAACGAATCCTGGGCGGAACCGAAACCTTGCAATCTTTGCACGATCGAACCCTCGAAGCGCCAGATCCCACACGCGAGTCTGGTCGTCAGGAGCAACTTGAGAATACGGTGGCTCGTTACATCGATCGAGTTCGTTGATGCCCCTGGTAATCGGTGTCGACTCATCGACCCAATCGACCAAGGTCGAGGCCAGGAACGCCGAGACCGGCGAAGTCATGGGTACCGGCTCAGCGCCACACCCACAGACGCAACCACCCGTGTCGGAACAGGACCCCGAGGCGTGGTGGGATGCACTCGTGGCCGCCGTCAGCCAACTCCCCGACGAAGTTCGGAAAGGTGTCGCAGCCATCTCGGTTGCCGGACAACAGCACGGTTTGGTGTTGGTCGACTCGGGTGGGGCCGTTGTGAGACCGGCAAAGCTGTGGAACGACACCACATCGGCCGAGCAGGCGTCAGCGTTGGTGGACGGACTCGGCGCCAGCCGCTGGGCCGCGTTGTGCCGAAGCGTGCCTGTTGCCGCGTTCACAATCACGAAACTCCGTTGGATGGCCGACAACGAACCCGAGAGTCTCGCCAGGACCGACAAGATCATGCTGCCGCACGACTATCTGACCTGGCGCCTCACCGGCAGACACACCACCGACCGCGGCGATGCGTCCGGAACCGGTTGGTTCGACCCGGTTTCGAACACCTACCAATCTGAGCTGTTGACCACCGCGGTTGACGACGCGGCATCGTGGCTTCAGCGCCTGCCGACGATCGTGGCGCACGACGAAGCGGCCGGTGAGCTGACCATCGAAGGCGCCCGAGCCCTCGGCCTGTCGCCTGGGATTCTTGTCGGGGCTGGATCTGGCGACAATATGGCGGCTGCGCTTGGCCTTGGCCTCACAGCGGGCGACGTGGTGATGTCTCTAGGCACGTCGGGCACGATCTACAGCGCGTCGGCAGTACCTACCGCCGACCCTTCCGGCGCTGTGGCCGGGTTCGCGAGCGCCTCTGGCGAGTACTTACCGCTCGTCTGCACGCTCAACGCGACACGAGTGACCGGCGCAGTCGCAGCGTGGTTGGGCACCGATGCAGCCGGACTAAGCGCCCTCGCGTCAGAGCCCTCAGCCCGGTTCGACGGCTGCACGCTTGTGCCGTAC
>JAADHX010000211.1 GCA_013151655.1 Actinomycetota bacterium | reverse complement strand
AATTCACATACAAACGAAAGGGAGATGAGGCCTAGGAGCCCGACATCGTGACGTCGTTGATGACAAGGCTCATCCCGGCCGAATTCATCGGCAGCCAGTCGATATCGCCACCAACCTCCACAATGTCGAGCAACATGCGCTGCAACGTCGAGGCTATGGTGATCTCACGGACCGGCGCACCGACGGTTCCGTTCTGAATGAGCAACCCGGCGGCCCCCGTTGAGAAGTCGCCACTTATCGGGTTGACGCCTGAGTGCAGGCCCTGCATCTGCTGCACTAACAAGCCATCGTCAACATCGGCGATCAGTTGTTCCTGATCGCGTTCGCCGGGCACGAGCGACAATGCGAGGCACCCGACCCCGGGCGTGCCGGCGAATCCGCCGCGAGTGGCATTGCCGGTCGAGACCGTGCCTGCGCGGCGCGCCGAGTACGAATTGTGCACAAACTGCTTGAGCACTCCATCTTCGATCAACACGTTGCGGCGGGCAGCGAGCCCTTCGCCGTCGACGTCGGTGGCTGTGTAAGCCTTCGGGTTGGTCGGATCGTCGACAAAAGTGACCATCGACGCCGCAACCTCGTCGCCGAGGCGATCACGGAACAACGATCGGCCCTTGACCACCGCTTCGCCATTCAACGTCGATGAGATCACACCCAGGAACTGAGCCGTCACGAACGGGTCGAGCACCACTGTCAGCCGCTTACTAGGTGGCTGCGTAGCTCCGAGGAGCCGGGTCGCTCGATCGGCAGCCTCAGTTGCGGCCCGGTCGAGATCAAATTCGCTCGGCGAGCGTCCCACCGAGAAACCAAAACCGGTCTGAGTTTCGGCGTCGTCGCCTTCCCCCTCGTCGGCCAAGGTCGAGACCGAAACGTAACACCCGTTCTCGCGGCCCGACATGCGAATCCCGGTCGTTGATGCCACGGCCGATTCACCGTGAGCATCGGCATAGTTCGAATCGTCAACACGGACCCGTGGGTCGGCGCCAGACGCCAGCTTTTCGAGTTCTTTTGCAAGATCAATCTTCTGATCGGTCGGGAACTCCGCCAACTCTTCGTTCCACAGAGTCTGTTCGGTCACCTCTGCTCCATCGGGCTCAGCCAGCGCGGCCCACTCGTCAACCGTTCCGAATTGCACGTTGTCACGAGCTTCGGCGAGCACCTCGGAGATGGCGGACTCGTCGAGGGTTCCGGCATACGCGAAACCGGTCCGCCCGTCAACAATCACCCGGATGCCGATGCCCTCACTTTGCGCCGACACAAAATGTTCGACATCACCTTCGTAAACGCGAACCTCGGTCTCTCCGCCGCGAGCTACAAATGCCTCGATCTGTTCACCTGGGCTTACCTGGTCGATCACCCGATCGGCGACCGCCTGCAACTCGCTCTCGAAGTCGCTCATGAAGATGTTCCGCCAATCGTCAACGACTTGACTCGAAGCGTCGGCTGCCCATCGCCGACGGGAACACCTTGCCCATCTTTGCCGCACGTACCGGGGCTGCCCATCGTAAAGTCGTTGGCCAACATGTCGATGTCTTGAAGAACCTTCGGTCCGTTGCCGATCAGGTTGCCGTCACGTAGGGGCTCGGTGATCTTGCCATCTTCGATCAGATAGGCCTCGGTCATGCCGAACACGAAGTCGCCAGTAGCCGTGTTCACGCTGCCGCCGCCCAACTTCGCGACGTACACGCCATTCGGTGTTGATGCGACTATGTCATCGGCATCATCGGGGCCGTCAAGTACAAACGTATTCGTCATGCGAACCATCGGCAGGTGCTGATAACTCTGTCGGCGTCCGTTGCCGGATTGTGGGCGGTCTTCCTTACGAGCCCGAAGGAAGTCCCACATGTAGTCAGAAAGAACGCCGTCTTCGATGAGCACATTCCGTTGCGTGATGTGTCCTTCGTCGTCGAAGCCGAGCGTGCCCCACTCCCCCGGCATCGTGCCGTCGTCGACAAGAGTTACGAGCGGGGAAGCAACTTGTTCACCAACCTTGCCGGCGTAGACACTCGCCCCTTTGGCAATTAGGTCGGCTTCGAGGCCGTGGCCGCACGCTTCGTGAAAGAGCACGCCACCCGTCCCGTGTTTGATCACGACTGGCATCGCGCCCGATGGTGCGGGGCGAGCCTTCAACTTGGTGATGGCCTGACGTGCCGCCTCACGGGCAAGCTCTTCAACATCGACCGTATTGAAGACTTCGAATCCGATGGTATGGCCCATCGACTGGTAACCGGTTTGCATACCGGTGTCGCCGTCGGCGACAGCACTGATACGTAGCAGTGTGCGAACCACCTCGTCGTCGGTCAGCACCCCGTCAGTGTTGGCAATGAGAACCTTCTTTCGGCTGTCGCCATAGCCGGCCGATACCTGGACAATCTCGGGCCCATATGAGCGGGCTGCTTCATTCATCCGGTTGAGCAACTCAACCTTGGCCGCCTTCGCCACCGTGTCGGGGTCCTGTTCGACACTATTTGGTCTGTGTGGTGCTGATGCGGTGAGCAACACCTTGCGAACGCCGCCACCACCCTGGCTTGCCGCCGCCGAAGCGGCGCTCGCCGCGGCAGCGAGACCGGGTTCGCTGAGGTCGGACGTGTACGCGAACCCAGTGGTCTCACCGGCCACGACGCGGATGCCCGCCCCACGATCACGGCCGCTCGTTACCTGCTCGACTCGACCGTCATCTAGGCCAGCTGAGGTCGACCGTTTGTCTTCGGCGTACACCTCAGCAAAGTCGGCGCCACCGCTCACGGCACCGGCGAGTATTCGTTCAAGAACATCCTGCTCGATCACGAAGTGGAGCCTACGGCCGCGGCGCGCCTGCCCATGGCGTTGCGGAGATAGCTTTGCCCGGGTGAATCTCGAAAAGGGTATGCGCGGCGACGCCAAGATGGTTGTAACTGAAGCCGACACGGCTCGGGCGCTCGGTTCAGGAACGATCGACGTGCTGGGATCTCCGCGGTTGATTGCACTGTGCGAGGAAGCAACATGTGTCGCCGTCGGCAATGCCCTTGACGAAGGCACGACCACGGTAGGTATGCGAGTGCAGTTTGACCATCTCCAGCCAACCCCGGTCGGCGCCGAAGTGATCGCCGAAGCGATTCTCGAGAAGATCGAAGGACGCCGCCTGCAGTTCACGGTGTCAGCTACCGATGCCGGCGGCCTGGTCGCGGCCGGCAAGATCACCCGTGTGCTTGTCGACGTCGACAAGTTCATGACCAAGTGCTGCACCCAGTAACGAAAACCACGTTTGCGTCGCGGTTTTGGTTGCGCGATGACTAGATCTCGACGCAAACGTGAATTTCAGGCGAGATTGCTGGAACGAGGATAGACATCGCTCGGGTCAGTGAGAACGTTTACGAGGTACGGCACGCCGCTGGCGAACGCCCTGTCGAGTGCCGGCCCGATCTCGTTCGGCGAACTAACCGTTTCGCCCCCACCTCCGAGTGCGCGCACGACCTCGTCATAGCGACATCCAGGCTGGAGGTCACAGGCCACATCCCAACCGTAGATCGCCTGCATCGGATGCTTTTCCAAACCCCACATCCCGTTGTTTCCGACAATCATCACCACCGGAAGTTTGTGGCGCACCAGTGAATCGACATCCATGAGGCTGAACCCGGCAGCACCATCTCCGAGCATCACGACAACCTGCGATGACGGTCGTACAACCCGGGCCGCAATCGCGTAGCCGAGGCCGTTTCCGAGGCACCCGTACGGGCCGGTATCGAGCCAACATCCAGGCTCGAAGACCTCGATGAACTTGCCAGCGTACGAAGCGAAGTCTCCACCATCGCAGATAACCACCGCGTCACGTTCGAGGCGACGCCTCAACTCGCCATAGATGCGACTCGGCTTGATTGGGTCCGCGTCGGCCTCCATGAGTTCGACCTCACCCTTACGCGCAGATGACTCGGCCTCTCGCAACTCGGCAATCCAGCCAGCGTGGTCGACCCGGTCGCCAGATGCGTTGGCGAGCACGCCGAGCACGGTCTTGAGATCGCCGACAACCGTAGTGACCTCGATATGTTCAGCTCGTTGCGATTCAGAGCCGACAACGTGGGCGACCGTCGCAGATCCGAACTTGCCGAACCCAAGTCGGAAATCGAGCGGCGTACCGAGCACCACAACAACATCGGCGCGCTGCTTGAGCAGACCCCGAGTCCGGAGAAACGCAAGATCGTGATCGGCTGGCAACATCCCTCGACCCATCCCGTTGAAGAAACACGGAACTCCGAAGTTCGCGGCGGCCTCCGCCAGTTCGTTCCATGCGCCGTCCCAGTAGACATCAGAACCAACCAGGAACGCCGGCCGTTCCGCATTGGCCAAGAGACTCGCGAGGCGGGCAACCGATTCGTCGTCGGGGCTGACACCGCGGCCAGCGTTCTCGTCAACCTCGGGCACCTCACCGGCAGATGGCCCGAACACATCTAGAGGGAAATCGAGAAAGGTCGGGCCGCGACGCGGCTCAAGCGCCGTTCGAACCGCCTCGGGCACCATCTTGCCTGATTGTTCGGGATCGGTGACAGTTGCAGCCAACTTGGTGATCGACTGCATGATCGGAACATGATCGAGTTCCTGGAGCGAGCCAGCGCCCCATCGCCCCTGAGGCGCTCGGCCGCCCATCACAACCAACGGTGAGCCATTGAAGTACGCCGACGTGACTGCCGACACCCCATTGGTGATTCCGGGTCCGGCAGTCAGCGCCGCAAAGCCTGGACGACGCGTCAGCTTCGCGTAAGCCTCAGCAGCAAATGTCGCCGATTGCTCGTGGCGAGTATCGACCACCCGCATTTCCTGATTGCGCGCCGCGTCGTAGAGCGGCCAGATGTGGCCTCCATTCAATGTGAACATCACATCGGTTCCATAGGCCGCGATTGCGGCAACAGCTTGTTCTCCGGCGTGTCCTTCGATCATTGCCATGTCAGAGAACCGTAATACGCGCGTAAGGTAGCAGCCTGATGCAGGTCGCCGAGACAGCAACAGTTCCAGAGCGACAACATCGCCTGTACTGGTGGAAAGAAGCGCTGATCGTCGCTGTCTTCTATGGGATCTATTCGTGGACGCGCAACCTCTTCGGTTCCAACAAGATTGCCGCCGACGGCATCCCTGATCAGGCCTTCACCAACGCCGAACGGATAATCAATCTCGAAAAATGGCTCGGAACGTTCCAAGAGCAAACAATCCAGAGCTGGTTCTTGGCGTACCCATGGTTCATCCAATTCTGGAACGTGTACTACGGCACTGCCCACTTCGTAGTCACGCTCAGCGTGTTCATCCTGCTGTTCATCAAGCGCTCCGACGTGTTCCCGCAGTGGCGCAATTCGCTGGCAGCCATGACTGGCCTGGCGATCATCGGTTTCGCATG
>JAADHX010000173.1 GCA_013151655.1 Actinomycetota bacterium | reverse complement strand
CCGCCGCCGGTCGCGGGAGTTGTCCCTCCGTCTGTTGCTCGGCGTACGTCTTCAAGCAATCCACGGCTTTGCTGCGGTCAGTGTTGAGGCCGCATTCTCCCGGGCGATGGAATTGTCCGCTGAGGGCGACCCCGACCGGGACCGGCTCCTTGCGCACTGGGGCCTCTTCGGATGCCATGTCGTCCGAGCCAACCTTGTCGCGGCCGCCGGGCTCACCGAATCGTTAGCGGAACTTGCGCACCGACTTGATCAAGGTCTCGCACGAGTTGCCGCGGGATACATGCTCGGGGTAACGAGCTTCTACCGCGGCGAGCTTGGAGCGGCTCGCTCGGCGTTGAACGAGGCCCTCGACCTCTGGGACACGGCCGATAGAGACGAGTGTCTACTCCTGTACGGGCACGATCTGTCCGTTGGCATCACGGCGTACTTGGGATGGGTGCTCGCCCTTCAGGGCGATCCGACGGCGGGATCCGCTGCTGCCCGCGCGATCGAGCTCGGCCGGGACGCAGCCGATCCGTTCTCCATTGCGTACGCGACGACGTTCGCTGCCCAAACGCATCTTTTTCGCGACGACTTGGCTGAGGCCAAGGGCTACGCGCTCGCTACGAAAGCCATGGCTTTCGAACGCGGGTACGCGCAATGGCAGGGCCAGGCTGACATCCAGCTGGGCCACATCGCTGAACGCCAGCACCGATCCGCGGGTATGACAGCGATGCAGCAAGGCCTCGACCAATACGTGTCCACGGGCGCGGCGCTTGCGCTGCCATACACGCGGGCATTTCTCGCCGAGGCGCACACTGCCCGCGGCGAGCCTGAACAAGCAGCGGCGATGATCCGCCAAGGGCTGAGCGAGACGGCCCTGTCGGGCGAGCACTACTACGACGCCGAGCTCCTCCGCCTCGACGCCGAGCTCAGCGCTGACCGTGGCGACGCCCTCGCGGCACTCGAGACGCTGAAGCACGCACGAGTACTCGCAGACACACAAGGTGCGTGTCTGCTCGCTGAGAAGATCGAGCTGGTCCGCGAGCGGATTGATGCCGACAACTGGAGCAAACATGAGTGACCAGCCAGCGACCAACGGCGGAATATCCGTTGACGGCGTGCAAGTCGACCGCGACGACCACTACATGGATCTCCTGAGATATGTGAGCGTCCCTGAACATTTACAACGCGGCAAGGAGTTCACGACAGGGACGGCGAAGGAGGTTGGCGCACTGGAGGATCCGCAGCGCCGACAGATCATCGACGCGCTGCTTGCGTCAAACGATCAGCGCATCTACTCGACCAGAGAGGACCTCGAGACAGAAGTGAGCTTCCGATCGGTCCTCCTACAGACGATGAACGGCTTTCAGACTGGTGCGAAGGACAGCGACTACTTGGTTCCCGACCAGCTGCACCCACAGGTCGGCGGCACGAAGGTCGCGAAGGACGCCTGGGACGTTGCCCAATGGGCGCCGGTTGACGCGACCGACCTGTGGTCCCCCGCGTGGAAGGCCGAAGCAAACTCGACGGCGGACGGGCTCTTGAGCCCTTCGGCGATCTTCCCGTACCGCGGAGAGTGTGCTGGGGCGTTCCAAATCTGCGTTTTCGCAGCCGGATACGCCGCGCTGAGCGAGGCGATGCCAAGCATCGCTCAGCTACAGATTGGTGACTGGAACAGCCCAGTACGGGCCTACATGACCGAGGTGCCACTCGGTTCCGATCCAATCCCTGGGGACTACCTGTACTTCAAGAACAAAGATGACTACCTGAGCTGGGCGCCGAACGGCGCATGGCAGGGACTGAACTCGATGTACATGGGGCGAGACCTACTCGGCACCATGCGGTACTCGGGTCTAGGGGCGCCCTTTCTCAGCGAACACACGGTGCGCGAGTACCTCGTGAACGCGTACTTCCACGACTGCTTCCCCCACAAAGTCGACCACCCAGACACCGAGGCTCGCTTCACGAAACAGGCGACGGTCGCACTGCCAAGCTCATCACCCACCGCGCCTGTGCACACGCCACCGGAGGTGCTCAAGGCTTCTACGCCAACTGCGGAGGACCTTCTTGCAGCCGGGTTCGTGGCTCATCCCGAGAATACCTTGGCTCACCAGCGGGGGCCTGCCTCCCTCGCCGATGTGGCACATGCTCTCGGCTTCGGTCCGGCCGACCTGCGCCAGACAGCGTCCGCTCCGGCGTTCGGTGCCAGCTATCAGGTGCCGCTCGGTGCCGCTCGCTGCGTGGTGGCACCTGCGGATGGCTCGAGCGATGCGACCGACCGCGACACCATCGTCGTCTCTCACGTGCACATCGACCCCACCGCCACCCGAAGCCACTGACCAGACCTGACCCCGGCGCCGTACGACCTTCTCGTGATCGATTCAGTTCTATGCGTTGCAGGATCCGCAACGAGGCGAAGGCGACCGAGGCGTTCGTTGTCTGTCTCTCAGCGACAATGTGCGATAGATTTCCTGGACCCACCTTGGCAGCGGCGGGTTGGGGGATCGTTGTGACTACGGAGAGTTCGAGCTTCAAACTTCCTGAAGCCCAGGTATGGAATGGTCAGGACCTTCAAGAGAAAGCCCAGTTGTTCGAAGACTTCGATGCCTTAGTGGATGAGGTCGACGGACGCATGTCTGCGACTACAGCCTTGGTGCTCGCCGCTCTATCTGAGGTTTGCAATCCGCTTCTCACGCCGAACATCGGTCGGGGTGATTTCTGGCGGTCGTACCGAGACCGAACGAAGGCGCTCTCCGCGTTCTTCTCGGAGTGGCTCGAGTACAACCCTGCTCCTGCAAACCCCGGGTTCTACATCGAGCACTTCGACCATTTGGCGAATACCAAGGCCGGAGCCAGGCTCACCACCGAGGACGAGAAATTCAAGAAATGGTTCGTGCGATTTCTTGACCTTCGAGGAAGATGGCTCAGCAGCACGTCCTCGGCGTCCACAGTAGATGCTTGGATGGCATACAAGGGAACACCCGAGCACCCTTTCGACATCGATGACTACGACGTGCCGACCGGCGGCTTCAAGTCTTTTAACCAGTTCTTCCTTCGAGACATCAAGCCGGACCTGAGGCCTCTTTGTCCACTAGCGGCTGACGAGAATGTGGTCGTCGCTCCATGTGACGGAGGGATCTTCTATCTCACTCATGGCGATCTGGCTGGAAGCTCCTATCAGCTCCCGGGTAAGTCTCGGGATGTCTTCGAGCTCGCGGAAGCCGTCCCCGGCTACGGCGAGAGCTTCGTTGGTGGACCCCTGCTCGACGTCCTGCTCTGGTTCACCGACTATCACCACTTCCACGCTCCGGTATCGGGGAAGGTCATTCACCAGGGTCAATACGAGGGATCCTTCAACTACGACTTCGACAACTTGGATCCCAACAATCCGTATGCCCCAAGCCTCCCAGCCGGTAGCGATCGCGTCGGGTGGTACCAGCGGCTGGGTAAACACAAGCGATACGTGTGGGTCATTCGGACAGAGTCACTCGGGATCGTCGCGATGATCGCGATTGGATTCTGGGGCGTCGGCAGCATCGTCAATGCCATTGCCGACGGCGACACGGTCACCAAGGGCCAATACATGGGTCACTTCGGCTACGGAGGCTCCTCAATTGTGCTCGCCTTCGAACCAGCGTTGGATCTTCAGTTCGCACTAGCGGGTGAACAGGTCCTGGACCCCGACAACCCCCTGCTCATAGGCGTCAAACAGTGTCTCGGCAAGCGGACACCGAAACTCAAGTGGGGTGACGATCCAGCCGACTCGGCGAGGGCGGGGAAGCGCTGATCCGATCGCCCCGAGCAGAGTCGGCTGGATCGTTGTTGATCGAGGGCCGGGTGAGCACGGCGATGAGACGACGTTTCCGATACTCAGCCGCATGTGTCCGGCTCTCGACTCTACAGCTTCTGCCTTGCGCGGCTGGCTGGTCGAAGTTACGCCTCTCTCGACCGGTGGGAGGACCCCAGCCCGTAACTTCGGGGGCACAGTAGCGTTTCTAACCTCCGTAGATTGCGCCATCGATGTCGTCATATTGAGGGTTGCCGGCAACTATTCTGAGCAAGACGGAATCGTCGTGAACAACAAAAGTGCCGCCTGCCGCAGCCCGATCGAAACAGACGAACCCCCCGAAGCTGTCGGCCGAGCCGGTCGAGCTCGGAAAGGCGAGAAGCGACGCCGGGCAGTTTACGGGCTCCAGTGTGTCGCCATCGGGGCCCTCGAATAGAAACGACATAACGTTCATGCGACCGCTCGGTGTGCCGACCCTGAGCAGAGGTATTGCGAGGATTCTCGTGGCTGCCTCTCGGCTTGCACGAATGTCTGGCGCCAAGTATTGATGGCTAACAACATTCAGCCGTACTCCGGCCGCACGGAAGTCCTCGTCGAGTGCTATTCCGGGTGCAGTCTCGTTGGCAATGGCTTGGACCTCGTTGTAGCCGAATGGACCGTCGAGAAAACCGCCCTCAGCATCGGCCGATGATGGTAGATCCAGCCCCCAGGTCTTGGAGAAGATCAGGAAAGCCAACGCGACGAGTCCGAACAAGACACCTGGAACTACCGCTTACTTCTCGGCACCGGCGAACTCGCCCATCTTCTGGTCTCCGCTCCTTCGCCGCGATTCGTACACATAGACGAACCCTCCCCAGGCCTATCGATGCGCTCGCATGAGGGCGGACGTCGCTCGACTCAAACTCGGGACGAGCGGCGCAAGGAATGTCGCCCGCGGTTGTCCGCGGGACCTCATCGTCGTCGATAGACGTCGCCGCGGTGATCCACGCGCAGCACGGTGACAGTTCGGTGGCTGTCGTTGATCCGATAGAGGACGCGATCGCTCCCTCGACGTGCACTGTGGATACCCGCGAGTTCGCTACGGAGCTCGCGGCCGACTCGGCGCGATTTCTCGATCAGCGACCCGATGATGCAGTCGATGGCAGCGACACCGACGGCTTCGGACCGATCCTCGGCGATCGCTCGCGCTGCGGGCGGGCGACGATGAGTTCGCAGCCGGCCTCGGTCACTGCGCTGGCGATGCCCGCAACGCGCGGACGGCGTCGGTGCCTCGAATCACGTCGCGAGCAGCGACAGCGGCTTCGGCTTCGATGAGTTCCTTAACCAAGCCTTGGTCGCCGAGAATTTCGAGGGTTTCCTCAAGGCTGCCGAGGTCGTCGGGGCTGATCAGCACGGCGGCCGGGCGGCCGTTGCGAGTGACGACAATCCTCTCGTGCTCGCGATGCACACGGTCGACGAACTCCGAGAATCGATCCTTCACGTTCCGCAACGAGTCAGTAGTCATGGTCATAATGTGCCACGGGATCAGAACGTCAACCACCCGCCCGGACATCACGTCTCACCTCGGGCCGCAGGGTATTCGGGAATCGCCGAGGGT
>JAADHX010000396.1 GCA_013151655.1 Actinomycetota bacterium | reverse complement strand
ACCACCATCGAAGGCCACCATCAGGTAACCGTTACCGTACGCCACCATGCCGTTGATTTCGGCGACAAGTGTTGCACCACCAAGTACTCCAGGGAGTGATCCCACGAACCCGGCATCGCCAAAGGCAAACACACCGCCGTCGCAAGCGACCAGCCAGTAGCCGTTGCCAGATGGTGTCGGTACAAGCCCGACAATGGCGCAGTTGAGAGTAACGCCGGGCAGTACCTGAGGGATCGAGCCGCTAAAGGCCGCATCTCCAAATGCAAACACGCCTCCGTCGGACCCCAGCATGTAGTAACCCTTGCCGGACGGCGTGGCGACGGAACTCACGATGGGCCCGGCGAGTGTCAAATGGCTGACGTCTCCGAAATGTTTGGCGTCGCCAAAGGCCACGGCCTTGCCTCGATCGGTGAAGACCCAGTATCCGTTGCCCGACGGTGTCACCGATACGGCCGCAGCGATCTCGCCTGCGCCTAGTTGACCTTTGATCGATCCAGCGTCGGGTGCGTCGCCAAAGAAATAGAGTTCGCCATCCTCGGCCATAATTAGGTATCCCAGACCACTGGGAGTGGCCGTCATGGCCACAACTGGAGAAGGCGCGGCGTTGCCGAGAGCGGTAACTACGTCACCAAAATGCGACGAAGCGCCAAAGGCAGTAACACTGCCGTCGCGTCCAATCATCCAATAACCACTTTGAGACTGGTTCCCGCCGAAACCAGCCGTCGGGGCGTCGGTTGGGTGAGGTTCATACACTCCACCAGACGGGCTGGTGTTAATGATGGTCATGGCCACGGCGGCCACGAACACGACGGCCAACCACACCACCAGCCGTGGGCCCGCGCTGGGAGCAACCGGCGCTTCGACAACACCTCTTGTCGTAGGAACCACCATCGTCATAATTCTCGCCCTGTCGTTTGATTTCACGGCCGTTAGCCTAGTGTCTACGTGCCCGTACGTAGTGTTATGAATACCACAGTGTGTGATGATGATGGTAGGAATATGTATCAAACTCTCACGGACGGTCCATCGAGGTCGATTCAAACGGTAGGCCTGGCGAAACAATCTGGCGATCGACGGTTAGGAAAGCGCAGGAACAATTGTGGGTGAAGTCGCAAACAAACTGATGACTAACAAACGACACCTACTCCCCCGGTCGGCGCAGCTGACTCTTGTGGCATCACTAGCGGCGGCCGTAGCATCGATGTTTGTTGCTCCTCCCGCCAACAGCGAGGAGAGCGCCTATGAGTCCATCGTCGATGGAGAGCTCGGCTTCTCCGCCTCTGCTTTAGCCCCTGGCGCTGACGTCACAGTATTCGCTGACGTGTTTGGGGCCCTAGCCAGTGTCGAGTTCGAGCTGACCAACGCCGACACAGGCGCGGTACTCATGCGTGAACAACTCACAACCGATGCCGATGGCGGCATCGAGCACAGCTTCAAGTTGCCATCCGAAATGGTCACGGCCGAGTATCGCACCGAAATCTCGGGGCTGACCGAAGACGGAGCGTTAATAAGCCTCGAGAAACGTTTCGACATCATCGGCAACGTCACCGAGTTACAAACAACCACCGTCGCGACCACGGCCCCGCCCGTCGAGGCCGGTGACGAACCCACTGGTACCCCCGATGGGGTCGACCCAGCGCCAACGTCGGACAGTGCAGTGTCTGATGGAGCCGAGCGTGTTTCCGATGCGGCACCGGGTGACGCCATCGGAGAGGTGGCCGCAGACGACTTCGGCGACACCCAAGACACCGATCCTGCTAGCTCCCAACAAGCATCTTCCGCGGCCAATACCAACGGCGCAGAGTCAACATCGGCTGTCATCTGGATCGTGACTGCGGCTATCGTGGCCGGGCTCGGAGCCATCGCTGTCATGTTGCGTCGGAAGTCCAGTCCGGCCTAACCGACCGACAACACCACTGCGTCGCCGTTGATCAACTCCACTTCGATGTCATTGGTTGCGGCCCAGGTCAATACGCGATCATGATCGAACCAGGTCCAAGTTCTTGGCACCAGAACCACCGACACATCGGCCTCCCGAAGGAGTTCGAGAGACTCAGAGTTGGGAAAGTCGGCCTGAAAAATCGCGTTGGCACGGCTAGCCCGGTCGACCTCGTCGGCGAAGTTTAGCCAGCGCAACGGCGAACCATAGAGCACCTGATTGTTGCTTAACGCTTCGACCCACCACCCAATGGGCGCTCCACGAACTGACGGAACAGCAATCACCTCATCGGGCCCAGCAAGATCATCCGCGGCCTCGATGGCGTCGATCAATGGTGGCCGCATCACCGCGTAGAAGTCTCGTTGGTTATCGAGTTGGCGGATACCGCCGAAAGCCTGGCCGAAAAGCACGATCACGACGAATGCAACCACGAGCCGAACCTGTCGAGCGGAGAGTTTGGAAGTCGCGCCTTCATAACGCGATTCGGTTTCGGCCAACCAGACCGACGATGCAAGCATCGCCAACATTGGGAGCAGGTACAGATACCGGCTCTCACGAGTGACGACCAGCAGCAGCCCGGTGGCGAAATACAGCGACGAAAAGACGTACATCTGGGCGCTGGCCCGATTTCGCCACGATAACCACGGGGTAACTACCGTTAGCGGAACCATCAGCCGCCACAGAATCGGCGCATCGGAGTAGATGTGCTCGAGGCGGTTGAAGAGGTTGCTGAAGGTGACGTTGTCGAGATCGCCAAACTCGTTCGGGTTGAGCAAGATCGCATCGATCAGATTCCAGTAGATGGGGATGAGCCATACCAGCGGCAGCAAGACCCAGATGGCGTGTTTTGCCATGGCCGTCACCCAACCAACCGACCAGGCTCGGATCAAGTGGTGGATGACAAGCAGCGCCACTGCCAACACCAGGATGGCCGACACGAAGTGCGAGATGGCGAACGAGGCCATAAGTGCCAACCCGAACGAGACCGCTGTTCGGCGGCTTGGGCCAACCACCAATCTATGACCCAGGAGCACCCCCACGGGAAGTACGCCCATCGCCAACAGTTGCGGGAAACCGCCCCACGCGGCGGCTTCGCTTACCGAGCCAACACACAACAGCAGCAGCGTCGGCACTAAACGGAGTCGTCCAATTCCGAACGCCCCTAGGGTGTGGAACAACCCCACCGCCGGCGCCGCTGTCGCAATCGCAGCTAACAACGACACACCGACCGTCAAACCGAACATGGCCACCGCAGCCTTCGTTAGCAACGGAACCGTTGGCGGGTACGAGATCGAGGAGTCGCGTATGCCATCGCCCAACAGCGAGTCGCCGAACGCCAGCCAGTTGCCAGCATCGACGGTTGGCGGCGCGCCCCCGCTGCTATAAACAACGAAGCGGACTATCACCATGGCACCGACCGCACCACCGAATAGAAGCCTCTGCGAACCTCGCGATGAGAACAGCTCAGCCACGGACTAGACCATTGACGACTTGGTCGGAGGCGCGAACCACGGCCAGGGCGCTCTGGGTCGACACGGGCGAGGGTCCTCCAGATTCGATTGCGTCGACAAAGCTTGCCAACAAGGTGTCATGGCCCCAGTACTGGCGACCCATAACGAGTCGCGCCCCCGATGCGGCAAACCCGAGCAGATGACCGCCGGTAACGCGCAGCGAGGTAGCCAACACATCTCTGGCTTTGTGTTCACCATCGGATCCTGTCGAGATCATCACGTCGCGAAATAGATCGACGTCCACGACTGAGCGCTCTGAAACCGATGTGACATGCCATTCCGAGACCGGAGCCCCGAACACGATGTTGACATGCCCCGTGCCCTTTGAACCACTCACAACGATCGAGCATGATTGTGGCTCAGAAGTTCGATCGGCCCATGTCGGGTACACGGCGTCGACGTTTACCTCGGGCCCGAGCAAATCGTTGAAGATATAGAGAATGTGCGGTATCTCGTCGAACAAGAGACCGCCAGGTAGGTCTGAATACCATCGCGGCAACCGACGATTGTCGCTGCTCAACTGAGTCGCCGAGACATAAAGCAACTGGCCAGCCGCGTCAATGGCCTTTCGAGCCTTGACCATGGCTGGTGACCACAAGAAATTGTGCGACACGCAGAGCAGCCGATCGGAGGCGACCGCGGCGGCAGCCATTGACTCGGCCTCATCGATGTTCATGGCCATAGGTTTCTCGCAGAACACGTGGACGCCGCGACCTAACGCGTCGATCGTTAGGTCGTAATGCGAGTCCGGTGGCGTACAAATAGAAACGGCATCTAACCCCAAGCCGTAGAACTCGTCGATGTCGGAAGTCCACACTGCATCGGTGTCTTTGGCTGCCGTCTTGTCGGGGTTTCGGTCGTACACCGCCACTAGTTCTGCCGAGCTAGCGCGTTTGATAGCAGGTTGGTGGCGAGACGCGCTCACCCACCCGGCGCCGATGACCCCGAATCGAACAGTCACAACTACGACCAGTCGGCGGCATCGCTAATGACCTTATGGGTGTTCCGCGCCACCGAATCCCAGTCGAGGTGCCCAACGTCGGCTCTGGCTGCAGCGCCGAGCTTACGCCTCAGCTGGCCGTCGTCGGCCAAGAGATCTATGGCCGCGGCCAGTTTCTTGGGATCACCGAGTGGAACCACTAAGCCGTTACGTTTGTGATCAATCAAATCTCGGTTGGCGGCAATGTCTGAAACAACGACCGCGCACCCGCTCGCCATTGCTTCGAGCAGCGCCAACGATCGGCCTTCGGTGGTTGAGTAGCGAACAAAGATGGGAGCCGCGGCCAGGATCAAAGCAACATTGTCGCTTTGACCATTGAGCACGATGCGGCCATCGGTCTTGGCCATATCTCTCAAGGCCGCAGCGAGCGGGCCGGTACCAACAAAGCTGAGCGTGACATCGCTCGTGACGTAACGAAACGCTTCAGCCACCTCAACGACGCCTTTGTTGGCAATCAAACGTCCGACCACCGCAACGTCTCGTGGCGGCTCAGACTGGTCGATGTTTAACGCTGACGGGGTAAACACCGCAGTGTTGACGCCGTTTTCAACAACGACGATCTTAATCTCGTCGACACCAATATTGATTAGATGATCTCGAACAGATGCTGATACCGCGATGACCCGAGTTGCGCGGGCGAGCCCCAGCCGACCAAGCGTCCGTTCGTAAGTCTGGGTCACGAAGCGTTTAAGCCGTCCGAGAGACTCGACGTCGCCAAGGTGAGCCGTAACTACCAATGGCTTACGGGTGATCACGGCTACCAAGCCAGCTATCAGCGTTGCGAAGAAGTGAATGCTGGTCGCATAGACGACATGGGGATGCAGTTTTCTCGACTGGTTGAAGCCGTGCCAGATCAGTAAGGGCGCTATAAGAAGCTGGGCGCCTAGAACACGCGTCAGATCCACTCCTCGGCTATGAACGATCT
>JAADHX010000034.1 GCA_013151655.1 Actinomycetota bacterium | reverse complement strand
CAGACGTGTCGACCTGGCTCGGTGGTGGCAGCTTCTCCGGATCGCCCCAGAACACTGACGGGTCGACGCGTTTGACTTTCTTGCGCTTCTTTTTCTTCTTGGGTTGGCGGTTGTTTGGTCCTGAGTTGTTGTTTGGTCCGGAATTGTTAGCAGCATCGTTCATGACGGCACCTCGGCTTCTTCGCCGGTCAGGAGGAGGTCTGGGTCGATGCCGAGCGCCTGCTGGAGTTGGCTAACGTCGAGGCTCGCTATCGAACTGGACTTCGGGAGCACCATGTTGGCGATGTGGCGTTTTCCGGCCACGATCTCCTCGACACGTTCGTCGACGGTTCCGGGGCAGATAAGCCGGTGGCAGATGACAGTTTTGGTTTGGCCGATTCGCCAGACACGATCGCGGGCTTGATCCTCGACGGCTGGATTCCACCACCGATCGTAGAGAACCACATGGTTAGCCGCCGTCAGGTTGAGGCCGGTGCCTCCAGCCTTCAGCGACAGCACTAGAGCGCCGGGACCCTCCATGGCCTCGAACTCGGCGACCATACGGTCGCGAGCCATGCGGCTAAGACCACCGTGGTAACAACGAATGTCCTTTCCGGTGCGGTCGGTTAGGTAGCCAGCCATACGTTCGCCCCACGTGGCGTAGTGGGTGAAGATGAGCATCTTCTCGCCAGAAGCAAACACTGACTCCATGATCTCGTTGAGCCTGGCAAGTTTGCCGGAACGTCCGTCGAGTGGTTTGTCGTCGGTCTGGTAGTTGACCGGATGGTTGCAGATCTGTTTCAGAGCGGTTATGGCGGCCAGGACTGCACCCTTGCGGGCCGGCGTGCCCGCATCGGTTGCGTCTGAGTCGACCACCAAGCTGTCGATCACGGCTTGGTACAGGCCGATCTGCTCTTGAGTCATGGCGCAATGGTCGAGTTCGTCGATGCGATCGGGTAGCTCGGCGGCTATCTCAGGTTCGGATTTGGTGCGACGGTATACCAGAACCCCATTTAGGGCCTTTAGAGCGTTTTCGCCGGCCTCGCTCGAGTTCGATCCCCTATTGTCGGGCGTGAGTTGGCCCACAAAACTAGCCCGGTCGCCGACGAGCCCTGGGTTGGCCCAATCCATGATCGACCAGAGGTCGCTGAGACCGTTCTCGATCGGTGTTCCGGTGAGCGCGACGCGGGTGTGAGCGTTGAGGCGGCGTAGTTGTTGGGACACCTCGGCCGCCGGGTTCTTGATGGCCTGGGCCTCATCGATAGCGATCTTTCCCCAAGTCAGCTTTGAGAGCTCGTCCATCTCGCGAACGGCGATCCCGTAGGTGGTGATAACCACATCGACGTCTTCGATGATCTTGAGCAGCTTCTTGCCAGATGCACGGGATGGACCATGGTGGACATGAACCTTGAGGTCAGGAACAAAGCGGGCTGCTTCGATGGCCCAGTTACCGACGACTGCGGGGGGAGCGATGACGAGCCCTGGCCCACGGCCGGTCGAGGCTGAAAACGCGGCCAGCGTGGTCGGAGTTTTGCCGAGGCCCATGTCGAGAGCGAGGCAGCCTCCTAAGCCTGCGCCATCGAGGAACTCGAGCCATGCCAGAGCGTCGGCCTGATAAGACCTGAGCTCGCCGTTGAACCCAGCGGGCGTGGTGTCTGGGTTCTCTGGGAGGGCCGAGATGCCCTTTAGCAGTTCTGCTGCCCAACCGACTCCGGCGATGTCGACACCGCCAGCGAGAGGAGATCCTTCGAGGCCAAGAGCGTGACGCAACATGTCGGCGCCTGACATCTTGGTGAGCCCGGCCCGTTCGGCCAGCGCGGCTGCCGCGGCTGCGAGATCGACTTGGTCGATCTCAATCCATTTTCCGCGTGATTTAACCAGCGGTCTGGCCTCGAGCGCGAGCTGGGCGATCTCTTCTGCGGTTAGCTCGACGTCGTCGAAAACCACTGACCAGCGTACGTTTGCTAGTTGCTGGGCGCCGACGACCGAGTCGTGGGTTTCCTCTGACGTCAAGCGCAAAGCGGCCTTGGCCTTCTTTGGTGCTAGTGCAGGCACCCGTAGGTCGAAGCCCGCAAGGGTGAGGAGGTGGCCTTAGTCGCTCATCAAGCGCCAAGCCTCGTCCTGGGACAGGATCACTTGGCCTCGACGGCGACCGCCAGGTCGCAACAAGGCCTGAAACATGCGTTCCAGCCGATGAAGCTGGTCGCGGATGTATCGACCACGAGCCTTGGAGTGTGAGTTCTCGGCGATCTCGATGGGTTCGAGGCCGGTGCCTCGTTCCGAAGGTGCCAGAACCTGCGCGAACCAACCGTTCGACACATCGGGCGGGTCGAGCTGAACAATCAGGCGAGTCTGTAGGACACCGCTCACCGGCTTGGACCAGTCCTTGAGCCGTTTGGCGACATCGGTGCCTGGCCGAGTCGGGACCTCGAACCTCGACCCATCCAAGTGGGCGAGAATGACCTCGCCGACATCGTTTCGTGTGCGTGGATCTGGCGGTGATGCCGGAACGTCGACCTTGGCACACGCGGTGGAGACAATGGCGTGCACGATGTCGCCGAGCACGCCCTTGGTAAACGCGGCGCGGTCCTGCTTGCCCTGGCTGGCCATGGAGGCTCCTGGCAGGGCCTCCACTAGTGAGTCGAGGGCTTCGGGGTTAATGAGGGCGGGGTTCCAGCGGGCGTGAAGCGTCGTGAGGCCGGTGCCGGAGTCGTGGCGATTTCTTGGGTTCGATATCCCTAGAACGAAGCGACCCTGAGCGACATGTTCCACTGCCGCTGCGGCCACCAGACCCATCCAGCCGACGCTTACCCCTTGGCGCTCGTCGCCGGTCGGACTCGCGTGCGAAACGAGCCAACCAAGAGTCGCGACCAACGGAGCCACCACGGTCGAGGCCCGGCCGACTCCGGGAACTTTGACGTTGGGGCCCGGCTGCCAGTCAATTCCACTGGCACCAAACTCACCGAGTAGGTCGACAACCTCGGCGTGCGAGCCGAGCTTGGCGTTGTGGCCGCCAATCCAGGCCACCAGGTTCCCGCCGGTGCAGGAAAGCTGTAGCTGGCTAACTCCAGCGAAAGTCTGCGTCTCTACCGGGCTGTGAGCCTGCGATTGACTGGGTGCGTCGGCGGGTGGTAGCTCGCCGGTGAGAGCTGTTATGGCGTCGTCGATGAGGTAACAGTCACCGTCGAGATCTTCGAGGATGGTAGACCTCTGCGGGCCCCTAACCATCTTGCGCGCCGCGGCTAGTGCCGTCTCGGCCTCGTCGAGAAGGCGCCACAGGCTGCGTAGCCAGCCAGGTTCGTCGGCCTTGAGCATTGCGAGCTGAGCTGGCGAGATCGAGCCGTCGATGTGGGCCTGGGCCGCAGCGTCGAAGCCATACTCGGTGCGAAACTCGTCGGCGACCGAACCCGTTGCCGCGAAGCTGATCAGCGCATCGCTGGGTTTCATGTTGTCTGGGGCCTTATCCAAGGTTGACGGGCGTCCGTTCTGAGGTAGTGGCGCACGTGAGTGTGCGTCCCCTTTTGGCGGTGTGAGAGTTGGTGAGGGACGACTACGGCTCGTTTGGCAGGCGCCGCTTGAGCCGCAGATGCGGGACTACCGCATCAGCCGTCTTCGTTGGCCTGCGGTCAGGCAAGCCAACGTCTCGGTTTCTCGGTTCTCGGGTTCTCACCCACGTCCGAGGAACTTCGTTCACGTTAGCCGATCGAGCAGCACATCCCAACAACTCGACCTCGACAGCGTGACGTTGGCCCTTGTCGACCGACGGTTAGGGCCAAGACAACAGGCCGGGATCTCAGCGCCTAACCCCACCGCGAGCCACCACAGAAGCAGTTCCTGTCGCAATCTGCTACAGTTGTAGCAATCTACTACAGGGCCGGAGAATCCGATGGCGAAGGCCAATTCTTCCACACCGACCAGAGTGACAGCCGACGTATTCGAAGCCGCAGCAGCGGTCGCGGCCCTAGATCACCGGTCGGCCACAGAGCAGATCAATTACTGGGCCCGGATCGGCATGCAGGTGGAGCGCTCCGGCACCCTTGCTCACCGCAAGGTCCGCGAGGCCGCCGCCGGGCGGGCCCAGTTCGCCGAGCTGGCCGACCCCGATCGACAAATCGCCCACGCTCTGATTGACGCCACTATGTCCGAACGGGTTGCCTCAGCGCGGTTTGGGCGCTCCGCCCGCACTGAAGGAAAACGAACCGTTTCTCTCGATGGCGATGGAGCACTCATCGAGATCAGCCCAGACGGTACGACCCGGCTTCTGTGAGCCGCCTCGATCTCCTCGCCGGTCCAAACGGAGCGGGCAAAACCACATTCTTCGAACGAATCATCGAACCGGACCGCCCCGGACTTCCGTTCGTCAACGCCGACCGGATCGCCGCCCAACGATTCCCAGCGGACGTTGCCGAACGCTCCTATGAAGCCGCCACCATCGCAGCTAAGACGAGACAGGCCCTCATCGATGCCCGGCTCGACTTCTGTACCGAAACCGTGTTCTCACACCCAAGCAAAGCGGATCTGATCCACACCGCGACCGCGGCCGGCTACGACGTCGCACTGCAGGTCATCATGATCCCCTTCGAGCTGAGCGGCCCGCGGGTCGCCGCCCGGGTCCAGGCAGGAGGCCACGAGGTCCCTATGTCCAAGCTCGCAGCCCGCTACCAACGAATCTGGCCCCTCGTCGCCGGGGTCGTCCCCACCTGTTGGAAAGCCACCTTCTACGACAACTCGACCGACAGCGGACCAAACGAAATCGCGTCATTCCGCACAGGCACCGCCGACTACCCACCGAGATGGCCGACCTGGGCACCGACCTCGATCAGCGCCCTCTAGCGCCGTGCGTGTTGTGACGGCCACCGGAGAGTCTCGCCTATTGCCTGGCCAACCGCGGTGGCTCATAGACACGAGGTCGCGGAGCATCGCCGGTGAACGGCTCGATCTCGACCAAACAGGTACTCGACGACGGTCCCTGAGCTAACGACGAGGTGCCGATGTCGGCAGTGAGAACGTTCGGATTTCCGGCCAACTCTATGGTGGACCCCGAGTCGATTTGGAATGGGTCGAACCACGCGCCAGTTGGTAGGGCCACCACGTCGGGCATGAGTTGGTCATCGAGCTCGGCGCTGGCGAGACACTGGCCGCGATCGTTGAACAGTCGCACGGTGTCGCCGTTGTTGATGCCGCGTCGCGCCGCGGCCGAGGGGTGGATGCGGACAACCTCACGGCCGTGGACTTTGGCGTCCTGGCTCACATCGCTGTGGTCGAATTGGCTATGCAGGCGGTTAGGTGGCTGGTGGCTCACGAGATGCAGTTCGTAGCGGTCATTACCAGCCCCACCGAGGCGCTCGAACGGTTCGAACCACATGGGGTGACCGTGCCAGTCTTGGTAACCGAAGCTGGCGACTTGATCTG
>JAADHX010000178.1 GCA_013151655.1 Actinomycetota bacterium | reverse complement strand
CTGGATCCGCTTGATGATGCGTTGTTCGGTCTCGATGTTGTGTTTAAGGCGTTGGGCCAAGATGTCGATACCACGCCGCTGCTCGGCGACCAGTGCCGCCTCGTGCACGTCGCCAAGGTAACTCGCCAGCGCCTCGTCGAGAGTTCCAGTGTCGGGCGACCCGGCGCTTGTGTCGATTGCTACCCCGCGTTGAGCCAACGCATCGGCGAGCCTGTCTTGGCGGAGTTGGACCTCGCGACGGTGATATTTCTGCTCGCTAACCAGCCGGGCGCGGTTGGCGTCGGCAACAGCGCGAGCCTCGAGCAGCTCGTGGATCTGGTCGAGATCGAACGGTAGGCCTCGATGCGATAGGAACTCCATCGCGGCCCGAGCCTGAGCCCGATGGGCCTCAAGGGCCTGTTGATGGTCGCGAAGCTGAACTTCAAGCTCGGCAACGGGTACCTCAGCGAGCTGACGCGACCACCAGAAAACCCCGAGCCCTACGGCGCCAAGTGCAGCCACCCCCGCAGCAACACTTGCCAGCCCAGCCATGCCTAGCGCTACAGCTACCAACAGAGCCCCGCCGCCTACAGTTCTTGCGATGGTTCCGACGCGCAGCTGTTGGTGCCGGGCGGCGGCTGTCGTTCGCGCCGCATCCAACTCGACCACGATGCCCTCGTCTGCCGGGCCAGGAGACTGCGCGAGCCTGGCCAGACGATGGGCCTCACGCAGAACTTCAAGTTCGGGGCCCGAAAACTCCGACGGTGAGCTCGAGGCGACCGTTGCGGCGCGGGCGATCTCTAGGGCTGCGTGAGCTTCGCGAACGGGCTCAGCGACACCCACATCGCCTGGCGGTTGATCTGGAATGTCGCCAAGCTCTTGGCGGAGTGCGGCGATCTCGGCTTGAACAGCGCCAACCTCGCGAACTCGTCCAGCAGATGAACTTGTCGACAGCGTTGACCATTGGGCGAGCAGGTGTTCGAGCTGGTCAAGTTCTGTGGAGGACACGACTGAGTCGGTGGTAGTCGGCAAAACAGCAAGTAAGTCGGTGAGCTGCTGACTACGCCTCACTTCCTCGCGATACCGACCTCGTTGAACAGAAACTTCGACATCGGCGAGGGCCTGCTCGGCGGCGCCGACAGAAGCGCGCGTCAATTCGCGCTCGGCCACCAGCGTCAGGTACTCCTGTTGCCGCCGTTGAACACCACCAAGCTTAGACTCTGCCAGAGCTACGGCCTCGTTCGCCAAACGCAAAGGTTTCACCGCGTTGGCGCGATCCTGACCGACGTTGTCCTTTCGGAACCGGCTCAGCGCCAGGAGCGCATCGCTAGCTGTGACGTCGCCGCCGAGAGTGGAGGCCGCCTGCTGAAGTAGGTGTTTCAACCCGTCGGGCGAGGCGGTGACTGCGGCGATTTCGGCCTGACGAATACAGGCTGTGCTCAAGAACGTGGTGCGGTCGAGACCCAACCAGAGTGCGCCGTCTGGAGACCCTTCGTTCATGATCTCGTCGTCGACAGTCCGGCCCAGAGTGACATCGAGAACATCACTTTGCCGGTTAGCCAGGTCGCGAGAGATCGAGACGTGCCGACCATCGTCGAGATCGATATCGGCCGAAACTGCCCAGCGGTCGCCACCCCATGGCTGGTGTCGCTGCCGAAAGTCCTCGTCGGCGACAGACCGGCCTGAGCGGCGGCGGCGGCCGCAAAGGGCCGCGTACATGGCTGAGTGCCATGACGACTTCGCGGCTTCGTTGGGGCCCCAAACAACAGTAAGGCCTTCGCCAAACTCGAGTTCGGCATCAACCAGCGGACCAAAAGCCTGGGCTTTGACGCGACGGAACCTCATCGGGCCACATCCAGATCGTCGCGACCTTCGAGCGCGCGTAGGCCCGTACTTATGACATCGCGACGAAGGTCGTCGTCGAGTTGATCGTCGGACAGGACCGACCTGACGAACTCGCCGCGAACGCTCGACTCGTTACCTACCAGATCGAGGTCGTAGCCAACGAACAGTTTCTTGCGCCGCACGACCGAATGATCGACCGAGGCAGCTACCGCTGCGGCAATGTCACTGTCGACGAGGGTTACCCCAGACGCGAGTTCGCCGGTGACCGTGACCCTGAGCAGACCTGTCAGCCCGAGCGATTCGCGCCGTAGCTCTGACACGATGGCCGAAGCGTCGGCGCAGCCGGTTACGTCGAGGCTTAGATCGGTCATTGGTCTGGCCGAGACTCGATGCCACTGTCGGTGAACCCGGCCATCGAGGCCAATGTCGAGAACCACCGCACCGCCATCGCCGGGCTCGCCGAACGCGAGCGCAACCGGGTTACCTGGGTAGGTGTGGTGCGTACCTTCGCGGCGCCGGTGAAAGTGTCCGACCACAGCATGGTCGAGGCCGACCTCGGGAATCATCGCCGCCTCGAACGGCGCATGTGGTTGTTTAGACCGGCCGGCCTCATCGCGACCCTCGTAGTGCATCCCAGACACTTCGGATCCGTGGAACAGCCCAAGGTTTACGCCTGGCCCCGACACGTTGGTGTTCTCGAGGAACCCCGAGGTTCCGGCCGGGCGATGATGCGCGGCGCCCCACACCGAGAGCCCACCGCCTACCTCAAAACGTTCTAGTTGTTGACCCTCGAAGATGTGAACGTGCTCGTCCCAGCTGGCCGTGGCCCACACGCTGGATGGGGCCAACCAATCGTGATTGCCTGGAGACACCAGAACTGGCACCTCGGCACCGTTGAGCACCCGCTCGAGGAATGCAGCGGTATCTGGGTTGAGACGTTCGTGTTCGTATAGGTCGCCAGCGAGAAGCAATGCGTCGGCGCCAACCTCGGCCGCCAGGTCGACGGCCGCCACAAGTGCGTCGCGAAGATCTTGCCGTCTGAGGCGCCCAACCGCGTCCGGAGCCCAGGCAAAGGGGGTGTCGAGGTGCAAGTCGGCCAGCGCAACAACACGCCAGGTGCCTCGAGGTGTCGCCACTTGGGGCTCGTTGTCAACCTTTAGGTCGGGTAGCGGCGCGGTGGGTGCTCCCAGAAGATCGCCAAATGACATCTGGTCGGGGTGGACAATTATCTGGTCGGGGTTTGAGGGTCCGACATGAGCCGGAGCGTCGCTAGCGCTCGGCGGTCCGGCGCCATTTCGCTGTTCTTCAGAAGCCACACCGGCAACGTACCTAGGGGGTGGGACATCGATGGTGATGGTCGACGCGTTTCTTGTCGCTATCCCCCGGCGCCGAGGAGTTCGCCAAGCTCGACAGTTGCAGTCTGATTGCTGCCGTCGCGTCGAAACCCAAGTGCGACTGTGGCTCCGGTGGCAGCAGCGCGCACCTTGGCAACCAGATCGTCCGATGACACGACCGGTTGTCCATTGAAGCTCGTAATGACGTCGCCGACATCAAGACCAGCCCGCTCGGCTCCTTCGCCTGGGGCAAGTGATGTGACCACAGCTCCCTGCTCGACATCGATCCCGAACTCTTCCTGAGCATCGTCGGCGAGATCGCGCACATCGATAACGGCTACACCCAACAGAGGCCGAGTCGGAACAATTCCTTGGACCAGGAGTTCGATCACCGGCCTGGCGTGATCAATTGCGATGGCAAACCCTATTCCTTCAGCGTCGCCGGCGATCGCAGTCGAGATGCCAATCACCCGTCCGTCTCGGTCGACAAGAGGCCCACCAGAGTTGCCTGGATTGATAGCGGCGTCGGTCTGCATGACGTTGGTGAGTCGAGCGGTCTCGGTGGGCACAACCCGGTCGAGGGCCGAGATGATTCCTGTCGTTACTGTTGGTCCCCCAGCGAGGCCGAGGGCATTACCGATCGCAAGAACCGGGTCGCCAACCTCACGGTTACTGCTTCTTCCAAGGGTCGCCACGGGCAGTTCGTCGTCGACTTCGATCTTCAGAACGGCGAGGTCACGTGTCGGGTCTGCACCGAGCAACGTGGCAACCAGGCGACGACCATCACCTAGAGTCACTTCGATCGCTTGTGCGTTCTCGACAACGTGAGCGTTGGTGACGATTGCGCCGTCTGTCGTGATGATAAAGCCGGTGCCTGCGCCGACGTTATTCGTGCCACTGAGTTCGATGGATATCCGAACTACTGCGGGCTCGATCTGTTCGAGCACACCTTGAACATCGAGTCGTTCTTGGCCTGGGGCCAACTTTCGTTCGAAAGCAATGGCGATGGAGGCAGCCACGACTGCCGCCACCAACGCGCCGGCAAGGGCGCCCTGGAAGAACCTACGAAAGCCGAGTGTCGATTCAGCTGTCTCAACGGATGCTCCACTCTCGCTGCGGTGGTGATCAGGCTCGTCAGCGAGGATTGTGACCTCGTCGCTTAGGACAGACACAAAGGCTGTTTCTTTTGCTGTGTCACGAGTGGGAGGAGTGTCGTTGTGAACCATCTGTGTTCAGCGTCGAAGGCGCAGTAGCACCAGCGCAGAAACCGTTACTCCGAAGTTAGCCGCGATCAGCAACATCCACGGCACTGAGTTGACGTCGCGGGTGCCTACCTGCGCTGTCAACTGAGGGCCCGAAACGGTTGAGCCTCGTGCGGTACCACGAAGTTCGGGGGCCGCTAGCAGTACGGCACCAGCCTGAAGAGCTTGCTCGGATGCAGTCACTGAAGCATTCTCGCCGATAGAACCAGTCGACGCTGGGTCGCCCGATTGCATACCAGAATCCAGTTCGCTTCCTTCGCCAGTATCTCCCGGCGCATTCGGCTGCGTCGAGGTCGTAGGCAATGACGATGAGGTAACGTCAGTGGCCTGGTCTACCAATGTGCCCTGTGTCGACACCGTAGTCTGAGTTGGCGAGGGTGTAGGTGCAGGTGGTGCGACCGCCGAAGTAGTAGTAGCCGTGGCTGATCCGGCGGTGGTGACGACGGTCGAGGTCTCGGGCGGTTCGAATAACTCGACCAGTTCGCCCGGAGCAGTAAACACGACCCCATCGTCGACCGGTACTTCAGCCGGTGGTTCGTCGGCGGTAGCATCATCGGCGCCAAACAGACCGCTGTTGCGCGGGCCAATCATCGCCACGGCGGCGATCAGAGCCAAACCTCCGGCAAGGGCAGCGAACATCTTCGGGTGTCGTACTTTGGTCTCGACCACGTGGTTCCATCGGAACGATGCAGTCGCAATTCAAGTTCAAACTCGTCCAAGTCTCATTGAATCGGACTACCCCTCAAGGAACGAAAGCGCCTGGTTTGCCAAGAACTCGACCTGGTTCTTGAACACGTCGGTGTCGGCCTCGGCTCCCATGGCCCCAGCCCGATAGCGGCTGAGGACGCCCTCAACAATCGCCGCTAGTCGCCAGTAGGAGAAGGCTCGGTAGTAGTCGACGTTCGAAACATCGCGTCCGGTCAGTTGCTGATAGTGCCCAAGCATCGACTCACGATCAGTGAATCCGCCAACTGTTGTCGGGCCACT
>JAADHX010000323.1 GCA_013151655.1 Actinomycetota bacterium | reverse complement strand
TCGTTCAGGTGGTTGGCCACCGAACGTCGAACGTATTCCTCGGGGTCATCTCGTAGCGCCTCGAGCAGAGGCAACACGGGCGAAGGGTCGGCTATCAGCTGGGGCAGTTGCATCGCCCACGGCAGCCTCGGCCGCGTGCCCTCTGACACGAGACGGCGCACATGCTCGCTCGGGTCGCGGATCCATTCGCCCATGATCGCCAAGGCTCTCGGTTGATCGGCGAGCAGCAGGTAACGCACCGCCACCTCCGACGAGGACCGCTTCGTCATCTGCTTGAGCACGTCGAGGGCAGCGTCGAAGTCTTCAATGCCGTGCTGGCCGACGACCATAGTCAGCGGCATCACTCCCCAGCCGCGAATGCCGTCGGCGTCGCTGTCGGCCACGACATTTCCTTCTTCGGGGTGAAGAATCGCGAGCAGATTAGCAAATCGCTCTTCGGAGGAGGTGGGTAACACCAGGTGGACTTGATCGGCGATCAGCTGGGCGCGCTCCTTGAGTTCGAGAGACTCGAGTTCGGCGAGGATCGATTGTTCGAACCGCTCTCGATCGAATTCGTCGAGCTGGCCTTGTAGATGTGCGCCGAGCGTATGTACGAGCTCGGGAGAAAATAGGTTTTTGAACGGTTCCATTGCGTAGCGTCCTCTCGACTCCGCAGTTTAGGGTTGACCCACGATCAGTGCAGATACCACGGCGTCGGGTCTCAGAATCGATGGGAAGTACGCTTGACATCGTGGAAAGCACGCTCTACGTCGACCGGATGACCCAGCAGAGTCAGTCCGAACAAGCAGCGGCTCGGAACTGCCTTCGAGACTTCCTCCCTGCGGTGCTCGGCTATTCCGTCGTGCTCCTCGCTGACCGTGAGTTTTCTGAGTTTCTCGGGCCTCGGCGTAAACCAGTGGGGACCGTGGATGATCTACAGCATCGGGATGCTCGGCTGGATCGGCGGCCAAACACGTTCCAGCCGCAAGCGCCAGTGAAGAACCGCATTCGAGAAGTCCGGTCCGCTAGATCGTGGAGCCAGAGTGAACTCGGTGACGCGCTCGGGGTCTCTCGTCAGACCGTGAACGCTATCGAGAATGATCGATACGATCCGAGCCTTCCCCTCGCCTTCAAGTTGGCAAGCGTCTTCGGAGAACCGATCGAAGCGTTGTTCTCGCGCGACGACTGAAACAACGAAGGCGGTCCGCCGCGTGCACGCAACCGTCCAGGCAGGTACACGGCCTGGCTTGGACAATTCACATGGTGAAATGCCCAATTTTCTACAAGCTGCCCAAGTGTGCTCCATGCCACTCTCATGGAGCGACAACGCCGGGCCCGACTTCCCGGTCTCGTCGTAGCTGTGGTCCATCAGGGCCGCGCTCGTGCACGATCCCAATGGAGCGCGCACGATCCCAATGGAGGGGTACTACCCAATGAAGATTTCACGCACGCTCTTGACGCTGCTTGCCGTGCTGTTCTCGTTCTCGCTCATCGCCGCCGCGTGCGGAAGTGACGACGAGACCGGTACAGACACAGGCAGCGCGGCTGACACAACCGAACCCGACACAACCGAACCCGACACAACCGAACCCGACACGACTGAACCCGCCACGACTGAACCCGCCACAACCGAACCCGATACGACTGAACCGGACATGGTCGACAGCCTCGGCGATGGCTCGCTCGGCACGATCACGGTCGAGCCTGGCGACGAAGTGCAGATTCGTTCGCTCAACGCCATCACTGGCGATGTCGCGTTCCTCGGTATTCCCAACCAGGCAGGCATCGAGCTCGCCGTTGCAGATTACGGCCAGATTCACGGCTTCGACGTGACATCGGGCCAGGGTCTCGACGACCTCTGCTCGGCTGAAGGTGGCCAGGCTGCCGCACAGCAGATCGTGGCTGACGAGCAGGTTGCGGGCGTTATCGGTACCTCCTGTTCTGGTGCTGCTGCTGCTGCTGCTCCGCTGATTGGCGAAAATGGTCTCGTGATGATCTCCGGATCTAACACGTCGCCGTCGCTGACATCGGATCTTCTTGGCACCGCCAACGAGAACTACCGTCCTGGCTACTACCGCACGGCCCACAACGACCTGTTCCAGGGCGCGGCCATGGCTGACTTCGTGTTCAACGACCTCGGTCTCACCACCGCGGCCGCGATCCACGACGGCGACCCATACACCCAGGGCCTTTCCCAGGCATTTGCTGATGCCTACGAGGCACTCGGTGGCGAGATGGTCGGCTTCACCGGTGTGAACAAGGAAGACACCGACATGGTGCCGGTTCTCACCGAAGTCGCTGCGCAGAGCCCACAGGCCCTGTTCTTCCCGATCTTCCAGCCAGCCGCTGACTTCATCGCCGATCAGGCTGCTGGTATTGACGGTCTCGGCGACACTCAGCTGCTCGCTGCTGATGGCATCCTGGTCGACGGGTTCCTTGAGCTGCCGCAGTCTGAGGGCATGTACTTCTCGGGTCCTGACACTCGTTTCGGCACTAACACCAACGAGTCGACCGGCCAGACGGCTGATGCGGTTCTCGCTGCCTACATCGACAAGGTCGGCGAAGCGCCGTCCGCCGCGTTCTGGGGTCACAGCTACGACGCCACCGCCATGCTGCTCGACGCGATCGCGGCAGCGAGTCACGTTGATGCTGATGGCAACCTCGTCATCGACAAGGCTGGTATTCGTGAGTACCTGAACGCCATCTCTGACTACTCGGGCCTCATCGGCTCGATCACCTGTGATGAGTTCGGCGACTGTGGTTCACAGAAGATCACGATCGTCAAGCACGACGATTCGACTGACATCGAGGCCTCCAAGGTCAACGTCGTCTTCGAATTCGCCCCTTGATCACGAACGGCTGAGTCCACGGACGAAGCACTAGAACACCGTTGGTCGGCCCCCGTGCGTTTTGAGCACGGGGGCCGATCGCTGAAGTTCTCAACTCCTAACGTTCTCAAGGGGAAAGCGTGACACCTAGTATCCGGAACAGAGTTGCACCTCGAACCGGGGTTGACTGGTTCCTCACGTTCCTCCGGGTGACGTTGATCTCAGTCGTTGTAGTCGGGTTGCTCGCCTTCATCGGACAACAGATCGACCCCAACAACTTCTTTGCCAGCGCCGTCAACAAGGACGCAACTCGGCTCTCATGGGAAGCCATCAAGGACTTGGTGGTGTCGGGTCTGTCGCAGGGTGCGATGTACGGCTTGATCGCTCTCGGCTACTCGATGGTCTACGGCGTGCTCGGCTTCATCAACTTCGCTCACGGCGAGGTCTTCATGGTCGGGGCGATGACCGGCATGATCACGTCCAACAAGCTCGCCGACGGCGGGTTGTGGGAAAGCAATTTCGTGGCTGCGATCTTGATCGCCGTCATCGTTTCCGTGGTGTGTTCCACCACGACGGCCGTAGTGATGGAACGTGTCGCATACCGACCCCTCCGTGGTGCTCCTCGCCTCATTCCTCTGATCACCTCGATCGGTGTTTCGTTTTTCATCCAGTACACCTCCGCCCTTCTGCTCGGTCCCGGTGCGAAGAGCTATCCCCGCCTTCCTGATTGGCTGCGTGATGACGTTCCGGTGCTCGGGATCGAGGCCAAGAAGTTGGTTGTTCTGGTGGTCGCGGCGCTTGCGATGGGTACCCTCTGGTACCTGGTCGAGCGCACGAAAACCGGCAAGGCGATGCGGGCGGTGGCCGAAGACAAAGAGATTGCCTCGTTGATGGGCATCGACGTCGACCGCACCATCGTCACCACGTTTGCCGTCGGTGGTGCCATGGCTGGTGTCGCCGGCATCTTGTGGGGCATCCTGTTCGGTTCGGTCACGGAATTCACGGGCTTCCTCCCAGGTATCAAGGCGTTCAGTGCTGCGGTAGTCGGCGGGATCGGCAACCTGGGTGGTGCCATGGCGGGTGGCCTTACGCTCGGCGGTTCTGAGTCGCTCGCGCCGCAGTTGGTGCTTGAACCGCTCGGTGTCCCCGGCCATACCCAGCTCAAAGACGCGGTGGCATTTCTGGTGCTCATCTTCGTGCTCCTGGTGAGACCCACGGGCCTCTTCGGAGAACGCCTGTCGTCGGAGGATCGCGCATGACCGCCACCAAGGTCATCACGACTCGTTCGCCTCTCGATCAGGACTGGCCCAAGGTGGTTCGCTTCGGGCTCCTGCTCGCTCTCGCGTCGGTGTTTATCTCGCTGATCGGCATGCCGCAAAAGCTCGACGGTCGTATCGTGGTCGAGCCCTACATCAGCATGGGCTACCTCGCCCTCCTTTGGTTGCCCGTCATGCTCGGCTACGCCGTGAGTGCTGAAAAGGTGCTCGAGGGAATGGTGGCCCACGCCAAAGGCGCGCGCGAGGTTGTCGCGGGAACCGTCGTCGGGCTGTTCGGCGGCGCCGGTTTGGCGTTGCTGATCTGGGGTCTCGACACTCGGGATTTGTCGGATCCGCTTGTCAACTGGGGCGACAACCTGTTGGAGCTCCTGGTATTCGACGAGAGCGTTGTGTACGGCGTCATGGTGTGGCTGGCGATCTCGGCCGGTCTCGGCTTTGTTGGTGGTCTGCTGCACGTGGCGCCGAAGGCGGTCACGCGGGCCGTGATCGCCGCGGTGATCGCCGTGTTCCTAACCGCCGCACTTGAGTCGGCCCTCGACGACATTTCGGAGGGGTTCCGCCTCGAATGGCTGTTCGAATGGCTCTTCGAGAGGCGGGGCGGTTTGCGCCCGAGGGGCGCCGTGGTGATCATGGTCGCGGCTACCGCCTATTCGTTGCTCGGTCGGACACGAACGGCGGCGGTCAAGGCCCGCTACGACCGCCTGGAGAACGACGATCGCAAGGTTGCCAACGCTGGCCTGTTGATCGCCGCGGCAGCAGCCACGATTATTCTCCCGCTCTTTCTCGGCAAGCTGACCAACGAACTGCTCGCCAACGTCGGGCTGTTCTTGCTGTTGGCCCTTGGCCTCAACATTGTGGTCGGGCTCGCCGGCATTCTCGACCTTGGTTACTGCGGTCGGTGGCTACACCACTGCGATTCTCACTTCTCCGCAGTCGCCCGGCCTTTCACCGGAGTTGCCGTGGCCGGTTGCCCTTATCATCGTGGTTGCGGTGGCAGTCGGGGCAGGTCTGTTCATCGGTGCCCCGGTCATACGGATGCGGGGGGACTATCTCGCTATCGTCACCCTCGGCTTCGGCGAGATCATCCGCCTCACCGTTCGTTCCGACTGGGCGAGTGGGCTGACCGGCGGTGCCCAGGGCATCACAGGCATCCCTGGGGCACAAATCTTCAGGACGAATATCCCCGGAACCGATTTCCTCGAAGTCGCACTCGTTCGTGGCGTCGACCCGCGCGGCGTCTTTTATCTCGTGGCCTTCTTCTGCGCCGTCGCCATCTACATCAGTTGGCGTCTCGAGCGCTCTCGTCTCGGCCGCGCCTGGATGGCGGTCCGCGAGGACGAATCAGTCGCTGAAGCGATGGGCATTAACACAGTGAATGTGAAGCTCATGGCGTTCGTGGTGGGTGCAGTCCTGGCTGCCTTCTCGGGTGCGATCTTTGCCGCCAAGGTGGGCAGCGTGTTCGAGTCAAGCTTCAAGATCTTGGTGTCGATCGTCATCCTCGTGGTGGTCATCGTCGGCGGTATGGGGCGTATCGCAGGGATCATTGCTGGGTCCGTTGTGTTGATCGGCGTGTTGGGCGGCCCCAATCAGCCCGGTCTGCTCGCCGAGTTTTCCGAGTTCAAGCTGCTCATCTATGGCGCACTGCTGGTGTGGATGATGCTGAAACGTCCGGAAGGACTCATCCCCAACGTGCGCCGCAGTCGAGAACTCCATCAGGAGGAGTTCTTGCAGGACGCTTGGTTGAAGGGTGAGCTCGACGACGACGACGATCCCGGCGTCGATGGAAAGGTGGCCCCGGCATGATCGGCGACCGGCTCCTCGACATCAACTCGCTGAGCGTGAGCTTCGGTGGGTTGAACGCGCTGAGCGACCTCGACTTCCACGTCGACGAGGGTGAAATCGTCTCGGTGATCGGCCCGAACGGCGCTGGCAAGACGACTTTCTTCAACATGATCTCGGCCATGGTGCGCCCCACATCTGGCAGCATCAACTTCGAGGGCGAATCGCTACTCGGGCTGGATCCGAATCAGGTCACCGCCCGCGGAATCGCCCGTACATTCCAGAATGTCCGGCTGTTCGCAAACATGACGATTCTCGAAAACGTCATGGTGGCGCAGCACTGCCGCACAAAGGTGGGCGTCTTCGGTTCGCTCTTCAACACCCGCGGATTCCGCACAGAGGAGCAGGAGATTCGCGAGCACGCGGAGAAGGTCCTGGGCTTCTTCGGCTCTCGCCTCACAGGCTACCGCCTCCACCAACCGGCCTCGGTGTTGTCCTACGCCAATCGACGTCGGCTTGAAATTGCCAGGGCCATGGCCACCAAGCCCACGCTGCTGTTGCTCGACGAGCCGGTGGCGGGTATGAACCCTAAGGAATCCGAAGAACTCACCGGACTCATCGGCCAGCTTCGGAGCGAGTGGGACTTCACGATTGTGATGATCGAACACGATATGAACGTTGTACGGGACGTGTCTGATCGAGTGGTCGTTCTCGACCATGGCGAGACCATCGCCCAAGGCTCGTTCGAGAAGGTGTCGACCGACCCGGGCGTGATCGAAGCCTACCTCGGTCGACCAATCGAGGGAGCATCGTGACCGACAACAACGAGACGACCCCACTGCTCGAATTCCGAGGGATCAATACCCACTACGGAGCGGTCCACATCCTGAAAGACGTTGACCTTGCCATCTATCCGGGCGAGCTCGTTTGTTTGCTCGGCGGCAATGCCTCGGGCAAGTCGACGACGCTCAAGACACTGCTCGGCATGGTCACGCCCACGACGGGCGAGGTGGTTCTCGACGGCGAGGTCGTCAACGACAAGCCCACGTCCTACCGAGTGGAGCGAGGAGTGACGATGGTTCCCGAGAACCGCCGCCTCTTCAAGCGCCTCTCCGTGAAAGAGAACCTCGAGCTCGGGGCCTACCTTCGCACCGACCGAAAGGCGATCGAAAACGACCTCGAACGGATCTACGAGATGTTCCCGCGAGTCAAGGAACGCCTGAGTCAGAAGGCCGGCACCCTCTCTGGAGGTGAGCAGCAGATGGTGGCGATGGGCCGCGCCCTCATGGCGCAGCCGCGGGTGCTGCTGATGGACGAGCCGTCGATGGGGCTTTCTCCTGCGCTGGTCCAGACCAACTTCGAGCTGATCCAGCAGATCCATGAAGACGGCGTGGCCATCTTCATGGTGGAGCAGAACGCCAATATGGCACTGTCGATCGCGGATCGTGGCTGGGTACTCCAAACCGGACGAGTCGTGCTCGACGACACCGCCGATCAGTTGCTGGCCAACCCCGAACTCCGCGCCAGCTACCTCGGCGAGGCCTGAACCGGAGCGGCGAGGCACACCCGGCCGATTCGAGTCCATCGGTACCTGAAGGGGTTCACTCACTTATGACGGGGCTGGCGAACCGCCGTCGTCTCGCTGATGCTGGGCGGCCAGTCTGAACTGGGCAGGGGTGGAGTTGGTGAGCCGGGCGAAGCGCCGGGTGAAGTCGGGTTGGTCGTAAAAGCCGCACCGTACGGCAACGACCGCGATTGAATCGTCAGTTTCAACTAGCCGTCGAGTCGCCGCCTCGACCCGGACACGGAGGATGTATTGGGTCGTCGTAACCCCGAACACTCGCTTCATTCGCCGTCCTAGCTGAGTCTGGCTGCACTCTGCGATCGTTGCGAGGTCAGCGACTCGGATCCGGTCCTCGAGGTGGCCCTGGACATGACGAACCACACTTCTTAGCCCGTGCACACCGATGTCAGACTCCGACGGGGCGACGAGATCGCGGCTCACCGAGACAACTCCGATCGGCCGATCGCGATCAGCGTGTCCATAGACCGGTAGTTTCGTGGTGAGGTACCAACCGAGCACTCCGTCTGGCCGCCGGATCAGTTCTAGTTCGTCGTAAAGCGGTTGGCCGCTACGAACGACCTCCTTGTCTTGGTGTTCGTAGCGTTCGGCCAACTCGGGTGCAAAGTGGTCGACCGCTCGTGACCCGATCACGCTCCCCTTTGACGCGGACCCTGTCCGTCGCACGAATGCCGAATTTACTTCGACGTAGCGACCGTCAAGGTCCTTTGCGCAGAAGATCACGTTGATCAGTGTTTCGAACAGACCGATGAGTTCCGCTTGACAAGGGAAAAGCCCGTCGTCGGCTCGATTGTGCTTGTGGCTCACCATCGCACTGTGAATTGTACAAGATTGGTCAACTTGTCTTGATCACAATGGCTTCGTGGGAGTCCAGCCGCGAGAGGCGTCGTGTGGAGCAGCGGCAGGCGAGTCTTGGACTGTGTTGGCGAGATACAACCGAAGAGAGGACCGCTATGCGGGAAGGCGAGGGTTACGTGCAGCGCTGGACGGGACGAATCGGGCGGATCGATGTGAGTGCCGAATCTCTGAGAGGGGATCAACCCGAAGACCTAACAGAGCTGGCCGAAAGCGCCATCGCACTTGTTGACAGTTGGCTGAACGCTGCGGCTAGAGGCGCGATTCGTAGCGAGGAGCGAATGACCAGACGTCTAGCTGGTGTCGTTGCGGACCCGATCGGAGTCCAGTTCGCCATGCGCTTCGTTGACCGCGTCGTCCGTCCAGAGGACAACCGTGTTGCAGCTCAGCAGCTTTCGAAACTGGTCAACACGCAGCGACTGCCCGACTTTCTGTCGGCTATGGACAAGCTGCTGCTGCGAGCAGGAGCACGGGTGGGAGGGTTCGCGCCGAGCATTGTGATGCCGCTAGCTCGACGGCGGATGCGGTCACTCGTCGGCCACCTGATTGTGGACGCCGCTGACGAAGCGATCACGGCCCATCTCGGTGAGCGTCGCGGCCAGGGATACCGGTTGAATGTGAACCTGCTCGGTGAGGCGGTCCTCGGAGAGCAGGAGGCGGGACGCCGGCGGACTGAGGTAGAGCGCTTTCTCAGGCAGCCCGATGTGGACTACGTCTCGGTCAAGGTCTCGTCAGTCGTATCACAGCTCAACTACTGGGATTTCGAACGCTGTGTTGAACGAGTGGTGAAGGCATTACGGCCCCTTGTCGCTTCCGCTCAGGCCAGCTCGCCACCAACGTTCATCAATCTTGACATGGAGGAATATCACGACCTCGAGCTGACGGTGCGGGCGTTCATGGCACTATTGGACGAGCCCCAGTTTCATAGTGTGGATGCGGGGATCGTGCTTCAGGCATACCTCCCGGACTCGTTCGACGCGTTGCGCGAGTTATCGACGTGGGCCGCAGAACGGGGCCGTCGCCAGGTGCGCGGAGTGCGAGGCGGCTCCGTCAAAGTCAGGCTTGTTAAGGGTGCGAACCTGGCGATGGAGCGAGTCGACGCAGAAATCCACGGTTGGGACCAAGCGCCGTACGCAACGAAGGCCGAAACCGATGCGAACTACAAGCGATGTTTGGATTGGCTGTTCTCCGATGAGCGACTCGCATCGATGAAGGTGGGGATCGCCAGCCACAACCTGTTCGACCTCGCATTCGCGAAGCTACTCGCTGACGAGCGCGGCGTGGCCGATCGAGTCGAGTTCGAGATGTTGGAGGGGATGGCTCCGGCACACGCTAGGACGCTCAGCGCAGAGCCCTCAGGGCTGCTGCTGTATACGCCGATCGTGGCGCCTGACGACTTCGACGTGGCCATCAGCTATCTCTTTCGACGGTTGGAGGAAAACGCTGCTGACGAGAACTTCATCCACCACCTCTTCACGTTGCGCCCCGGCGAACCTGCAACGCTCAGAGAAGCCAGTCGCTTCCGACAGGCGGTCCGAGAGCGTTGGACGGTCGGCTTGGCCCCAAGACGCCGACAAGATCGGTCAACCAAGCTTGATGCACGGCATGTCCCGTTCACCAACTCCCCCGACACTGATCCAGCGCTGCCGGCCAACCGTCGGTGGGTCCGGGAATCGTTGGCCCACCGAGACACCACGGCGCGAGCCAGCCAGGTCGATGATGTGTCCCGAGTTGACGAGATTGTGACAAGCGCCAGATCGGGACAGTTGGCGTGGTCGGAACGTAGCGTCGAGGAGCGTCGTGCCACGCTGCAAGCGGTGGCCCACGAACTTGAGCGGCGGCGGGGCGAGTTGATCTCCTGCATGGTCCATGAAGGTCGGAAAACTGTCGCCCAGGCCGACCCCGAAATCTCCGAAGCAATCGACTTCGCCCGATATTATGCCGACCGGGCTCTCGACCTCGAAGCATCCGAGTCCGCTATTTTCGAGCCGTTCGGAGTAATCACGGTTGCGCCGCCCTGGAACTTTCCGGTCGCCATAGCAGCCGGCGGAGTGACGGCCGCTCTCGCAGCGGGGAACTCTGTGAT
>JAADHX010000133.1 GCA_013151655.1 Actinomycetota bacterium | reverse complement strand
GACTCCGATGGCGACAAGGACTCCGACAAGAAGGACTCCGATGGCGACACCGACTCCGACAAGAAGGATTCAGACGGCGAACATGGAGGCGACGAGCCTGAAGACGACGAGTCAGGACCAGACGGCGGAGCCGAAGCTGACGAGCCACAAGAAGGCGAAGCTGAAGAAGGTTAGTTAGCGGACGACTTCAGACCCCAGGTGCGACCTCAAAGGACCCCATGATTTCCAACCGACGATCGATATCGATGTTTGTTGCTGCTGCCCTTGTGCTCAGCGCCTGCACCTCTGGTGCTTCGGGATCGACTACCGATCCAGCAGCTGATGCTGGTGACTCTTCTGCGGTGCAGCCAGCGCCAACACAAGCCACAACGCAGACGAGCGCCGCTGGTCAGGCGACCACAACTTCTGTGGCGGTGCCCAACGTCGAGACCATTGAGTTGACGGCGCTGCCGACGCAGGTGTCGGCGGCCCTCGCTGCCGGTGAGATTACCAACGACGGCGTACTAGCCGCGGCTGTGATCATTGTGAGCGATGGCGACCTTGAGACCGCCATTGCCGACGGCATCGTGACCGAGGCCGAGGCCGATGCAGCCATCTCGGCCCTCGAAGCCGGAACGCTGCATCTTTACCAGGGCTAGATGGACAGTTCCACGAGGGTGTGCTTCCACCGCTGAGGCCGTGAAATTGATGGGCTGAGCCACATTTGGTGTAGCTGACGTCCTCAAGTTATGTCGCTAGCTCGACTACCAAGCGGCCGAGCTGTAGCCGTCGCCAGGCAGTGTGATCAGGTTGGATTCGTCGAAGGCATGGACGCGACCGGCGCCATCTACGATGAGCCACCAGGTACCAGAGACATCGACATCGATGTCGATGATGCCTGGTACCGGAATTGTTGCGCTCTTCTCGACAGCCCCGGTGTCTGGGTCGATCGTGCGCAGGATGTGGCTGTCGACCGACTCGACGACTCTTAGCAGCCCGTCCCAGCCGAAGGTGGGCGAGGCCCAACGTTTGCCGCTGGGAGGTTGGAGGACGCGGCTAAGCGTGAGCGTCACTGCAGCGCCGCGATCGATCGCGAAGATGGCAACGCCCGGTATGTCGCCAACCGAAACTTCGACGGCAAGGGTGGCGCCATCTTGGCTCCAACCTGAGCGGGTGCCGGTGGTGTTTTCGCCGATCTGGTCCAGATCGAAGGTCGCGACCGCATTTCCGCCGGAGTTGAGCGTTAACGTCGAGTCACCGGTAGAGGCTACGAGCACCCCGAGCGGGTCGATCGTCGGAAATCCAGAGCTGAGTATGTCGGTAACGGCATCGGTCTGGAGGTCGATGCCATAACTCGTCCCTTCTGGTGGGCGGCAGCACTCGTCGTACCAAAGGTTCTGTCCGACCGGGTCGATGTCGACCGATCTTGGCGCCTGCGGCCCTACCTGGTCGGTCTCGTCGACGACCACGGGCAGCTGTCTGACGGTGACCGAGTTGCCCGTCGAGGTGTCAACTAACAGAACGGCCTCGCCGCCCCGAATGGCAGCCATCGACAGAGGCATCGGTGTGGCCTGAGTGGTGTTCGGGCCGCTAGTGCTCTGGATGCTCGTCGTGGTGGCATTGCCCTGGGGCCCGGTGGCAGACGTCGTTGGCGCGACCGTTACGGCGGTGGTCGCGCCGGGTGTGGTGGTCTGAGTGGTTCCCGTGGTCGAATCGCCTGAACTCAGAGTTGGCAGGCTTGGCAGCGGAACCGGGCCAGCGGTTGGGTCATCGAGGATCAGATCGGGGGCATCGGTGAGCCGTATGGGGATGGCAATCACGTTGATGCCGTTGTCGATGATGATTTCGACCGGCCCGGTCGTTGTGGTTGCAACTGCGGCGGCCGGTGTTTCGTCGCTCGACGAACATGAAGCGGCAATCAACAAAACGCTCAAAGTGAGCAAGCGTACGTTAGAGGGTCGTGGCATCACAATGTCGAATCGCAGAGAGTTCTCGGATCGTGTTCCATCGGCTGCCATGGCTGATCTTGTAAGGAAGCGGCACTTGTGGTGAGCGTCTTCGCCCACCGAGGGTCGGGTTGGATGTCCCACCGTTCGTGTAAACCTTCGCAATGGCAACTGCCCAGATCCAGCACATAACTATCGACTGCGCCAACCCGCAGCGCCTGGCGGCGTTCTGGTCGACTGTCCTTGGCCGCGAGGTCGTGGACGACTGGGGTGTCTTCGTGCGCCTCGCGCCAGACGATGCCGGAACAAGACTCGCGTTCCAGCTCGTTCCGGAGGCGAAATCTCTTAAGAACCGGGTTCACCTCGATCTGTCGACTGACTCTGTCGGGGCCGCTGTTAGCGAATTCAAAGACCTTGGGGCCACCGTGGTTGGCACCAACTCCGAGGCCGGCATCACCTGGACAACGATGCAGGACCCTGAGGGAAACGAGTTCTGCGTCGCTCCTGACCACTAGACACTCAGGCACCCCACACCGGGTTACCCTCGGCTAATGGTAAAAGAAGCGACCAAGTCCCTTGTCGATGCCGATTGGTTGGAGAGCCAACTGGGTGCTGATGATCTGTTGGTCTTCGACACAACCGTGTATATGTCGCGGACTGCCGAGGGCCAGATCGACGTTCAGTCAGGTGCCGATCGGTGGGCACAAGGCCACATTCCAACTAGTGGCCATCTCGATCTTGTCGGCGAGTTATCCGACACCAATTCCGAGCTGTGGTTCACCGCGCCGCAGCCAGACGATCTAGTGGCCGCGCTCATGGCCAGAGGCATCGGCGATGACACTCGGGTGGTGTTGTACGACTCACAGCTTCACATGTGGGCGACCAGGGCCTGGTGGTTAATGCGATCAGTGGGATTCACCAACGTGGCGATCTTGGACGGAGGACTTCACGGCTGGAGTGCTCAGGGCCGGCCCGTCGACGATGAGCCCGAACCAGATCGAGCGCCGGTTAGTCTCACAGTGGGTCAAGGGATGGGCGGTTTCACGACCAAGGACGTTGTGAAGTTAGCGGTGTCGAACGATTCGGTTTGTGTACTGAATGCACTTTCCGCAGACAACCACGCGGGCCTCGATATGGAATCGGGATCTGGTTATGGTCGCCCTGGGCACATTCCTGGCGCAGCGAATGTTCCCGCTCAAAGCCTCGTTGACACAGAGTCACACCGATATCGACCGCTCGACGAACTCCGGGAACAGTTCGCGGCTGCCGGAGCGCTCGATGGTCGGGTGATTACCTACTGCGGTGGAGGAATAGCGGCCACCAGCGACGCCTTCGTGCTTCATCTCCTCGGCCAAAACGAGGTAGCGGTTTATGATGGATCGTTGAGGGAGTGGATCGACGCTGGCGAACCGCTCGAGACATAAACAAGATCGAGGCCTAACGCACTCGCCATGGCGAGCGTTGCCCACTGAGTTGGCGCCGCCAACCGTCGGCGGCGAGCAACCGCTTGCGGAGCTGAGCTCGGCTGGCTTGAGCCACTTTGGACACCCCGGAACGCCGGTTCAGCTCGGCGTTGACCTCACCGTGTTGCTGCCCGGTCAGAGCCACCAACTCGCGAACGGCCGTCGCATTCTTGTCGCGGAGGATCTCACGTTCGCGTCGGGGAGCTGCGCCATTGGGATCGATGAGGCGCTCTCCGCGACCTGGCAGCGGCGAAAGGTCGAACAGTAAGTCCGCCTCGTCGACGCCCAGGTTTCTTGGCTCCGGGATGTCTTCATAAGCAGCATCGAACACCGTCATTTCTGGAGCACCAGACGACAGTGTCACCGCCGACAGGGCATTAAACAGGCTCAGCTGCTCGCCGTCGTCTGGTTCTGCTTGGCTGTCGAACTCGGCATCGGAGGCGAACTCCTCGGACTCTGACCGCGCCCTGAGGCTGTGACGACGTTGGCGCTTTATCTGTTCGGCCCATGCTCGCAACCGTGCATCATCGGGAATGAACATAAACGCTCGTTGCGGTCCACCGCCTTGGGTTAGTCGTACCAACCGACCTACGGCCTGGCGAAAGAACAACTCGGTGGTAGTAGTGGTCGCGAACACGCCAACCCGAAGGCGCGGAATGTCGACACCTTCGCTGACCATTCTTACTGCGACGATCCAGGGTCGAGTACCAACACCAAACGCTACGATTCGGTCCGATGCATTTGGATCATCGGACAGCACCACAGTGGCTGGAGAGTTATGACGTACCTTCAGAATGTGAGCAATCGCTCTAGCGTGTTCGTGGTCGACGGCGATGATGAGCCCACCTGCATCGGGCTGGTCGTCGCTACGGATGCGCATCAACTGTTCGTGAGCCTGCGCTATAACAGCCGGCAACCAGTCGCCCTGGGCTGAAAGCGCGGTGCGTAAACGTTGGTTGGCTCTGGTGCGATCCAACTCGTCGTCGAAGCTCGCGCCAAGCACCGACCCGTCGGGCGCCGACCACTCCATGTAACCATCGAACCGAGGAAAGTAAATCGGCCGAACGACACCGCCATCGGCTAGGGCCGGGCCATAGCCGTAGTCGAAATCGGATACGGCCTGTTCGTATTCGTAGCGCACAAACGGAATCGCTGAGGTGTCTGACCGAAACGGTGTGCCCGATATAGAAAGACGACGCAGGGCGCCAGCGAAAGCGACGGTAATCGACTCGCCCCAGCTGCGGTCCTCACCAGCGTGGTGTACTTCGTCGAACACGACAATCGCGTTTTTCGACAGTTTCGATAACACCCGCGCCGATGTCGATACCTGCTGGTAGGTCGTGACCAGACCGTCGGCTTCGTTAGGAAGACTCTCGTGCGATGCGCTCCAGGATGGTTCGAGATCGAGCCCGAGCCTGGCTGCGGCGTCGGCCCACTGCAACTTCAAGTGTGACGTTGGGGCCACGACGATGACGCGAGCTGTCGGGTTGGCGGCCAGGAACCCCCGTACAGCAGCCAACGCAAACGTGGTCTTCCCGGCGCCTGGAGTGGCGACCGCGAGAAAGTCGTTCTCGTCGCTGGCGTTGAATTGGTCGAGTGCGGCCCGCTGCCACGGCCGCAAGCGCAGCGTGGGCGCGGTGGGGCGCGTTTTAGTGGTCGGAGGCAATGGTTGTATGGCGAAAGTGCAGGCCTCTAGGCCAACAACTCTGCTATTCGGTCCTTGGGACGGCCGATAATGGCTTGGTTGCCTCTAACAACCACCGGGCGCTGCATTAGTGCTGGCCGTCGAACAAGTAACTCGACAACCGCCGCGGGATTGTCGACGTAGTCGTCGGGATTGAGTTCGAGACGTTTGAAAACGCTGTCCTTGCGGACAAGGTCTTCGACTGGATCCTGAAGGATCGACACGATGTGATTGAGGGTGGCTTCGTCGGGTCGCTGCTTCATGTAAAGCACAATGTCTGGACTCACGTTCATTGCCTCGGCGACCGCCAAGGCGTTCTTTGACGAGCCTCAATTGGGGTTGTGGTA
>JAADHX010000206.1 GCA_013151655.1 Actinomycetota bacterium | reverse complement strand
TGATCTTGAGGCTCGAAAATCGGCCCGAACAGCTCCGAGATCTTGCCTGACGAATGGGTCTTGAGCTGGTCGCGGTTCCACGTCGGCCCAGTGGGGTTGAATACGGCCCGATCTTGCCCGGAACGGTCGTCGACGTCCGACCTTGGCACCGGCGTGGACTCGCCGTCGGGGTGTTTAGCGCCAGCATCGGAACCCACTTGGCTCGGCGGCACCCGGCCGCCAGCGGGCGCCCTTGCGGAATCGAACGCTCGCGCCTCATCGACGACGACGTCGGGCCCGAGCAGCGCGTGGCTAGTGGGCAGGTCGACAATGGCGGCTGCGCTCGCCACACCGCCGAACGCTAAAGTCCTCACGTTCAGGAACTGCTCGTGAATCGCGATCTGTTGGTCGACGAACGACTCGTGTATCGCCAGGGTCGATGCCATGTGTCGTTCGATCGTCGCCGCAACGCCGACCCCGCGACTTGACTCACGTAACGCTGCGGGCACCACCGCGGGGGTGCGGTCAGGTTCGGTCGGCGACGCCTCGACCTCTCTCAAATCGAGATCGATCACGTTGTCGGCATCGACTCGATGAGGCCCGGCGGCGTCAGGCAAACGTACGGGGGGCAATGTCGGCGCCGGATCCATTATCTGTCCATCCAGCGGCGGGAGCCTGACCGGCTCGCGGTGAGCAGGAAACCTCAGAACGTGATCGGCACCAGCAGAATCGGCGGGTGCGTTCCCTGCCCCGGCCCCGGGCTCGGACAGGCGCTCGATCAACGCCTCGATATCGACGTCGACCCCGGCGGCGAGCAAGGCGGCCGCAGCATCGAACACCTGGTCGAGACCGCGACCCTTCCGGTCGAGCTGCACCGCCAGGAACTCCCGGCCCGCAAGAATCGTGCTGATGAAGTTGGTGCACGCACCTGCTGGGCCATGTTCGACAAAGATCCGCACTCCATCGGCGTACGCGGCTTCGATGGTCGCAGGGAAGTCGATAGTGGCCTCAGCCTGGGCCGTGATAACTGATGCACAGGCCTCAGTTGTGACCTTGTACGCGCCATTGACTCCGTTGGAGTAAAAACGAACCTCGGGCACGGCTTGAACCCGGCGAGTGTGAACATCGACCCAGTCGTCGTGAAAAGCCGCGGCCACCTCGGGTACATGGCACGCAAGGTTGTAGTCGACCTTGACACAGCGCGTCTGCCCGAGTGCCGAGACCACTCGCTGGCAGGCCTCGGCGTCGCCCGCTATCACGACATCGTTGTGTGTGTTGATGATGGCCAGATGCACTCGCGGTTCGGCCGTTACGGCGAGCCTGACGTCGTCGACCGGTGCCAAAGCGTTCCAAACGGCCCAGGAGGCTTGGTCGACTCCCCAAGCTCGAGCAATGGCGTTGAAACTGCCGCCAAGCTGGGTGGTCATCATCTGACATGAGTCGATGTCTTGGCGCATGGCAGCCATGTCGGACCAGACGCCGAATGCGAACAAGCTGTTGCTCTCACCAGACGAGTAGCCGATGGCGGCCGTTGGCCTGAGACCTAACACGTCGCGGGTGAGGCAGGCGTGAGCTTGGCTGACTAGGGCCGTGCCCCAGAGGAAATCGTCGGGCGATGGATCAGTTGGCGGGTCGGAGTACAACCACCCTGCGGCCTCGCCGAGCGGGAACACGCTTGACACTGCATCGACGAGTTCTGGCATCGCTCGAACCAGTTCGCCACCTGCCCCGCCGTAGGCAGCCCCAGCAGCGGTAAAGACGAAGGCCACCTCGCCAACCACGGGCGCCGCACGGTAGTGAACGCCCTCGCCCGGTGGTTGTCCCTCGAGGACGTGACGGCGGGCCCGCTGAGCACGCCTCGCTAACTGTTCGTCGCCAGCGGCCACGATGACCAGCCGAGCAGGGTCTGACCCGGACATGGACTCGCGACGCACGTCAAGCGCCGCAACGACGTCAGCCGCATTACTCCCGCTGAACACGTGAACTCGGCGCGACTGGCCGATGCCGTCTGCTCGATGAGCTGACGCCTCAGCCAAAACGACCGACCTTGGGCCGAGGCCGTCCATCGCATCGATCACAACCTCAGCGGTTCGCGGTCCGAGCCCAGCCCCAAGGCCAGACCCGGCACCAGAGTTGGAAGCCAGCAGGGGCGCTCCGCCGGGCCGAAGTCGTTCATGCAGGCATAACGCCGCGGCGGCGATGTGAACCAGAGAGGAGGCTGCATGCGCATGCCCGAACAGGGGCGTGAGGTTGTCGGTGCGCGGGCCGAACCCAAGCTGCAGGTCGGCGTGGTCTGGTGCCGAACTCGCATCGCCGTCGCCAGAAGGGCTCTGGCCGCCTCCAGAATTGTGACCAGCCGACAGGACTGCGTAGACCTTGTCGCCGTCGCGTTCGGCGTCGGTCAACCGCTTGAGCACGAGCATCACCGCGGCATCGCCGGGAACCTGGTGATCTGACGACAGCAGGGTGGCAGCGACACTTCGATGAACTGGGTCGCAGGACATATCGACAGCACCGACCAACGCAGCATCGATCTCGCCGTGGCGAAGGGCTCTGGCCGCCAGCGTAAATGCGTCAAGACCGCTGCGCTCCTCGGAACTGACCGCGAATGAGGGACCGGCCAGGTCGAACTGACTGTTGAGGCGATTGGCCACAATGTTCGGCATCGACCCAAGCACCGCTGGAGCGTCGAGAACTGGCCCGATGAGATCTCTGGCGTCGCTAACCCACTCGTCGGAGGCCCCCCACTGTCGACCAAGAGTCGCGATGCGCCAGCGCAGCCCAAAACGGGCCGCCTCCGGATCGGTTCCCATTCCGACGTAGACGCCGGTGGTGGCCCGAGGGACGACGCCAGCGTCGGCGAGGGCCTCATCGGTTACTTGGAGCATCGCCAGTTGCTGGGGAAGGGTTTTAGCCAGGTCGTTCGGTGGGAACTTCTGACGCTGCATCGCCAGCTCGATATGGCCGATCGAGCCCATTCCGTTGAGGTCGAGTACTGGAGTTGTCGTGCGGAGGGCTTTGGCGAACGCCGCTCGGTCGCTGGCTCCCGCTGCGGTAATCCCCAAGCCGACGATTGCGATTGGCTCGTCGTCTACACGATCGCCCGCAGGCGAATCGAGGGTTACCAGCTTCGCCGGTTCGCCCGCTTCTTCGACGATCAGGTGGGCGTTGTTTCCGCCGAACCCGAAGGCAGAAACACCCGCTCGCAGCACGCCGTCTGAGGTGGCGACACGATCCCATGGCTCGTTGTCTTGCAGAAGACGAAATGGCGAGCCGGCCATGGACGGGTGTGGTTTGTCGACATGCAGAGTTTGAGGTCTGATCTCGTGCGCCATTGCCTCCATGACCTTGATGAGACCGGCCACCCCTGCGGCAGTGATCAAGTGGCCAAGGTTCGACTTCAACGAGCCAATTGGTAAGTCGCTACACGGTCCATAGACCGCGGCCGATGACTCGATCTCGGTGCCGTCACCGACCTGAGTGCCCGTCGCGTGGCACTCAATGAGCGATACATCGTTTGGCGATAGCCCAGACATCTCGAAAGCTTGGGAAATCGCTCGTTCCTGCCCGGCACTTGACGGCACGAGCATGGCGCGACCGCGGCCGTCGTTCGAAAGACCAACGCCACGGATGACCCCGTGGATGGTGTCGCCGTCGCGAACCGCGTCGCTGAGTCGTCGCATGGCCACGAATGCACAACCCTCGGCCGGAACCAGGCCATCGGCATCCTCGTGAAATGGCCTAGAACGTCCAGTGCGGCTGAGCGCCTTAAGCGCCGCGAACCCCAGATGGATACAGAGGATGTCGGCACAGTTGACAGCTCCAGCCAGCATGAGGTCGGCGTCGCCGTCGTGGAGCCGATCGCAGGCAAGTTTGATGGCATAGAGGCTGCTGGCGCACGCCGCATCGAGAGCAGTCGCACCGGTGCCGAGCCCAAGGGCGCGTTCGAGCAGCAGAGCGGGTAGCCCGGACATGAAGCGGTCACGAGGCTCAAGACCGGCCGTGTCGATCTCTCTATCGAAGCCGGCGATGCCATTAACCAGAGTGGCCTGGGTGAGGGCAGCCATTCCAGCCGACGGGAAAGACAGATTTCCGAATACCGCTCCGGTGCTGCCCATATCGGCGTCGCTGTAACCAGCATCTCGTAGAGCCTCGCGGGCGGTGTGGAACGTCCACTGGAACACAGGGTCGAGCCTGCGAACCTCGTCCTCAGGCACACCGAAACCGCTCGGGTCGAACAACGCGTCGAAGCCGTCGATGTAACCCCCACGGTCTGACCAAGTGCGGTCGGCGCAATCGTCTGGGTCGGCACAGATCGCGTCGTCAGCCGCCAGGCCCCACCGCCCACTTGGCACCGATGTGACTAGATCGCGGCCAGCCGCCACGGCCTCCCACAACTCCGCGGGCGAGTTAGCACCCGGAAGTAGGCAAGCCCGCCCAACTACAGCGATGGGTTCGAAGCTCTTCACGCCCCAACTTCCGCGCCAATCCTGGAATCGTCGGCCCGCTGACTCAGTGTTGAGTTGGAACCATTCGCTGACCCAGAGACCAAAACTCCGCCGCCGAGGACTACCTCGACTTGGTCGGTCTGGGCGCTTGCGATCTCGTCGACGAACATAGTGGCGCCAGCACCGAGTGGTATCAGCGTTACACCCATCGACTCGAAGTGACGCTTGAGTTCTGGGGTAACCATGCCGCCGGCCCAAGGTCCCCACCCAAGCGCCTTGACCACGCAACCAGGGCCACGGCGGGTCTGTTCGGCGATAGCTACTTTGTTGAGCACCTCGTTGGCCATCGCATAGTCGGACTGACCTAAGTTGCCGGTTCGCGCCGCCACCGACGAGAACAAACAGAGCAGCTTCAAGCTGTCGGTGATGGTTAGATCGAGAAGTGTCTTGAGGCCGGTGACCTTGGTACTGAACACTGCATCGAACTGCTCGTTGGTTTTTTCGGCGATGACCTTGTCGGCGAGCACTCCGGCACCATGAACAACTCCGGTGATGGGCCCAATGGTGCCCCTCACCTCGGTGAGAACGACTGCGACAGCGGCCCGGTCTGTGATGTCGACAGTGCGGTAGATGCCGCGCCCGCCGACGGAGGCGATGGTTTCGAGAGTTGACCTGATCTCGCGGCTGTTAAGCACCCGATCGACCTGAGCCGAAAGCTGGCGGGGCGTGAGGTCGTCGCCGGCCAGCGTGGCCGCCTCGAGCAGGGTTCGCTTGATGGCGGCGTCGTCGATGGCATCGACGCAGGACGCTGGTTCGTCTTGTACCTCGGAGCGCCCGAGTAACACGAACGTTGCGCCAGAACTCTCGGCCAGCTTGATTGTCGTGGCCGCCGTAACACCGCGGGCTCCGCCAGACACCACGATCACATCGTTGGCGGCCAACGGGGTCTGGCCTGACTCGACGGCGATCAGCTCGGATCTGAGCGTAAGTCGGTCTCCGTT
>JAADHX010000129.1 GCA_013151655.1 Actinomycetota bacterium | reverse complement strand
TCGCGGTCACAGCGACCGCGATGTATCTCGTCGCGCCATCGCTCACCGAGGTCCTGAAGGCGTGGCCCCGGTTGTCCAACATTGCGCCGGGCTGGTTCGGTCTAATGCTGCTGGCCGAGCTACTGAGCTTTGCTGCTGTTTGGTATCTGCAACGAATTGCCTTTAAGGACGTCGGCTGGTTCGAGCTCATCACATCGCACCTCGCCTCCAATGCCTTCAGCCGAGTTGTGCCAGGCGGCGCGGCGGCTGGTGGCGCGCTCCAGTTCAGAATGTTGCAGACCTCGGGCTCAGATCCTGCTTCGGCGGCCGCATCCCTCACGGCGTTGTCGTTGATAACAACGGCATCGCTGTTTGTGCTGCCGATCATTTCGATTCCGGCGATTCTTGCCGGTATGCCAGTACCAAACACCATTGCTCGGGCCGCGTGGATTGGTGGCGCCATGTTCGTGGTGCTCGGTGTAGCTGCGCTATATCTAGCCAGGTCGAGCCGCCTGCTTATGGCAGTTGGGCGCCTCGTTGAACGTTTCCACCCATCGCAGCCTGGCACGGTCGCAATCCCCGATCGTTTGGTGAACGAACGCGATTCGGTGCTGTCGGCGATTGGATCTCGCTGGCCCCGCGCCGCCGTCGCATCGGTGGGGAAGTGGCTCTTCGACTTCTACGCTCTGCTGGCGGCCCTGGTCGCTGTTGGTGACGATCATCGTGTATCGCTCGTCCTGCTCGCCTACGTGGCTGGCGCGGTACTGAGCATGATTCCCATCACTCCAGGCGGTCTTGGATTCGTCGAGGCCGGGCTGACGGCGGCTCTAATCGCCGCAGGTGTTAGCCCTGGCCGGGCGGTTCTGGCAACACTGGCTTACCGGCTCGTCAGCTATTGGCTGCCGATCTTGGCCGGTGCGATCGCCTACGCATTGTTCAGAGCCCGGTATCGCGCGGTCAGTCTTTCGTTGCCGTAATGAGCTGAGCTGCACCGAGGGTGAGCTCGCGGCGGGTGGCATCGGAGAACCCCGCGTCTCGAACGATGTCCATCAGTTCTGAAGTGGGCGGCAAGTACGCCAGCGACGCGGGCAGATACGAATACGCCGACTTATCCGACAGAACGCCCCCTACCCACGGCACGACCTTGTCGAAGTAGATGTGGTGGCCGAACTTGGCCACCCGGTTTTCAGGGCTCGAAGCATCGACGACGGCGATTCGGCCACGCGGCCGAGTGACTCTGGCTAACTCGGCAAAGAATGCTTCGAGGTTGGTGAAGTTGCGCATGGCAAACCCGCAGATGGCGCCGTCGACGGCATTGTTCGGTATCGGCAACTGGAGTACGTCGCCTTGCAGCACTTGTGCGTCGGTTCGACGGGCCTTCATCATGCCCATCGAAAAGTCGACACCTATCGGGTGAATCTGCTCGCGGCGAAGGTCCTCACATAGATCACCGGTGCCGCACGCGAGATCAAGCACCACTGATTTGCGAGCGAGACCAAGCGCGGCCACTGCCGTGCGTCGCCATCTCACGTCGAGTCGAAAAGACATGATCCGGTTGACCCGGTCGTATCTGGGGGCAATTCGGTCAAACATGTCGCGAACCGCCGTGGCCTTTTCGTCGCCATCGAGCAACACGCCGTTGTTTAGAGGTGTCTCTGGCTCGGGTGTCATTGGAACCAGATGCGCTGATAGTCCTTGGTGCGTTCGTGCAGCAACAGGTAGAGCCACGCGCCCGTGAACATCAGCCCGATCATCGAGAGTGTGATTCCTCCAGCTTTGATGACCACAATGCCCCTGGCCAGCACAATGATTGCGGCGGCGCCGATGCTGGCCCCATAACCCCACTTCTTTTCGCTGGCACAACCAACTGCGCCGGCGGCAGCGCCGCCGGCAGCAAGAAACATCACCACCAGCGGGATGTTTGAGATTGCGGACAGCCGACCGAGATCGAGGATTGTGAATACCGCAGCCATGTAGCCCAGAACTACGGCATTTCGAAGGGTGTCTGGTTGCGAAGGGTTGAACCAACGAATGTCGTTCATGGTGTCCAGTCTGGCAGGAGGTAGCGGGGTCGCCGACGTTAGCGGCGTTCGGCTTGGCGCCTAGGGCCTATCGTTACTTTGGCAGGTGTTATCAGTTGATCGGCTCGTAGTTGCCCGCAGGCCGCGTCGATGTCGTTACCTCGGTTGCGTCGAATCGTAGCGTTCACGCCACGAGACGAGAGTTCGTCGCGAAACCAGCTCACCTGCTTGGCTGGCGAGCCGACAGTTGGCCAACCCGGGGTCGGGTTCAGGGGGATGAGGTTAACGTGAGCCCGAAGAGCGTTGGCGTATGTGGCTAGTTCCTCGACGTCTGTTTCGGTGTCGTTAATCCCGTCGATCATTGCCCATTCCAGCGATAGCCGGCGACCCGTAGCTCTGATGTGGTCGTGACACGCCCTGGCCAAATCGGCCAATGGGTACCGCCGATTTACGGGCACAAGTTCGTTCCGTTTGGTGTCGTTGGCTGCGTGCAGTGACACGGCCAGCCCGTATTGGCCGCCAAGTTCGGTGAACTCGCGAATTCCGGGGATGATGCCAACGGTTGACACCGTCAGATGTCGCGCCCCGATGCCCATGTCGTCGTTTAGTCGATCGAGGGCGCCAACGACGGCCTTCACGTTCGCCATAGGTTCGCCCATGCCCATGAAGACCACGTTGGCGATTCGGCGCGGCCGAGACTGTTGGGCGGCCCGAACTACTTGTTCGACTATTTCGCCGACGGTCAGGTGCCTGTCAAACCCGGCCTGGCCGGTGGCACAAAAACCGCAGGCCATCGCGCAGCCGGCTTGGCTCGAGATACAAACCGTGGTGCGGTCTTCGTAGTGCATCAGCACGGTTTCGATGAGGTGAAAGTCGTGTAGTTGCCACAGGAACTTGACCGTCTGACCGCCTTCGCTGACCGACTCCTTGATCAGCCGGAGTGCCGGTGGCAGGAGATCCTCGATCGCGGCGCGCAACGCTTTGGGTACGTTGCTCAGTTCGGCTGGATCCTTTAGCTGCTCGTACATGCCGGTCCAGACCTGGTCGAGGCGGTAACTCGGCTCTCCTTCGAGAAGTTCGCCAAGCTCTGAGCGCGTGAGGTCGTACCTGGTGGACATGAACGTCAGGTTAGGGCTCTCCAAGCTGGCTAGGTTGTGCTTGTGGCTCATCACATACACGATCACCATCGAGATGTTCAGGGCGGGGCTCTTCGGGCGGCAGTGTTTGGCGCCAGTGACGGCCTTGTCTCGAACGCATTGCTGATTCTTGGCGTTGCCGGCGCCGACGTGACCGCGTCGACGGTTCGGGTTACTGGGTTCGTTGGGTTGTTGGCAGGCGCAATCTCTATGGCCGCGGGCGAATATGTTTCGCTTCAGGCCCAACGCGAGCTAATCGAGTCCGAGATAGAGCGTGAGCGCATTGCCCACGCCGAGGAACCAGAACACGAGATCGAAGAGTTAGCCGAGCTGTACATCGAGCGCGGACTCACCAGCGAGCAGGCCTACGAACTCGCCACCGCACTCATGGCCGACCCAGAAGTTGCCCTCGAGGTTCACACAAAGGAAGAGCTCGGTGTCACGCTTAACGAGCTTCCGTCGCCGTGGATAGCCGCCGGTTCTTCGTTCGTATCGTTCATTGTTGGAGCCGCTATCCCGCTGGTGCCCTGGTTCTTTGCGTCTGGCAACCTTGCAATCGTTTTGTCGATGGTGCTCGCCGTTGCCGGAGCGGCGTTGATTGGGGCGATCTTGGCGGCCCAAACACAACGACCGCCGTTGCGAATCATCTCCCGCCAGGTCGGCATTGCCATTGGCGCGGGCGGAATCAGCTACCTGATCGGATCGATTCTTGGGGTTGCGGTCGCTTGACCGCCTGTCGTAGTCGCTTGACCGCTTGTCGTAGTCGCTTGACCGCTTGTCGTAGTCGCTTGACCGCTAGCTGTACAACCGCCTGATCGTGTGAGGTCGAAATCCGAGCTTTTCGTACAGTCGCGCCGCAGCGATGTTGTCGGCGTCGACGTAGAGAATTCCCCGGTCGAATCCGCTGACATGGATCGACACGAGGCCAGCCACCGACATCGACTGGCCAAGGCCCTTGCCGTGGTGCTTTGGGTCGACGCCGACTACGTAGATCTCGCCGGCAGGTTCGGTCGCATCGGGGTGAGGCTTGGTCCAGCAGAAACCTGCTAACTCGCCGTCGACCTCGTGAAGTAGAAACCCGTCTGGGTCGAACCAATCGTCGCCCTCGCGCTCGACTAGGTCGTCCACGGTCCAGCCGCCCTGTTCGCGATGCCACGCAAAGGCCCGGTTGTTGACCTCGACCCAGGCCGATTCGTCGCGGCCAATCTCAAATGGCCGGGTTACAACCGCGGTGGTGTCGGCTAGCACCGCTGCGCTTAGCGGAAGATCGACCTCCATCAACCAGAGGTCTCGCTGGGCGGCTAGGCCAAGGGCCAGCATCGCCTCGTCAAGCCCGATCGCTGGGTGATCGACCCACACTGCCTCGCCGGCCTTAGCCCCAGCCTGTTCAAGAGCAGTCACCACCTCGATATTTGAGCAGTCGGCCGCGCTGAGCTCGTAAAGCGGACCTCGGGCATCGGAGCCGGTAGTTACCGTCGGAAGGCTGGACACAGCCCTAAAACTATACAGCCTCAACACTATGACGCCTTTACGCTTTGGGTGGGGTTCGTGCACCGTGGGGGTGGGTTTGTCGGTCCGAAAGGCTGTGGCCTACCGTGGGGGCATGGCGAAACCTAGGTCACCGAAGGGCCGCGCTCAACGCGTACACGAGCTTCTCAAAGACGAATACGAGGCGATCTGCGAGCTTGACCACACCAATCCGTTCGAGCTCCTAACCGCAACAATTCTCTCGGCTCAATGCACCGATGTTCGGGTCAATATGACAACTCCGGCTCTGTTCGAGCGTTTCCCTGACGCGCAAGCCCTGGCCATCGCCGACGAGGTCGAAGTTCAGGAACTAGTTCGGTCTACGGGGTTCTACAAGAGCAAGGCTAGGAACCTTCTGGGTATGGCCAACGCCCTGCTCGACAAACACGAGGGCGATGTCCCGACCACGGTCAAGGATCTCACCGCGCTACCAGGCGTTGGGCGCAAGACCGCGAACGTTGTTCGATCGGTGGCGTTCGGGCTTCCGGGCCTGCCGGTTGACACCCATGTGAAACGTCTGGCCCATCGACTCGAGATCACCCAGCTCGACGACCCGGTGAAGATCGAGATGGCTATCAATCCGATGATTCCCCAGGACGAACGAGGCGAGTTCAGCCTACGGGTGATCCTGCATGGCCGACGCGTATGTTTCGCTCGTAAACCCAACTGCGGCGAATGCGTCCTGAACGATTTCTGTCCCAGCGCCGAGGTCTAGCGGAGGGCGGAGGCGGTGGCAGCCGGAGCGGTTGGAGGGCGGAGGCGGTGGCAGCCGGAGCGGTT
>JAADHX010000095.1:5535-6587 GCA_013151655.1 Actinomycetota bacterium | reverse complement strand
CGACACGATGTACGGCGCGACGACGGGATTGGCTTGGAGTCCGACTCCTGCTGTTATGCCAGCGAATATCAGCCGCCGATTTCGGCGATCTTGGAGCGCGTTGTGGCCTCGGCATCGGCCCATATGGCCTGAAACCCAACCCACATAAGCGCTCCGAGAGCGGCCACGATCAGCACAGCAATTGCCGATGAAATGACGCCCTCTCCGGCTTCATCGCGGATACGGGTGCCGCTGACCGTCAGAAACGATCGCACTGTGCACCACATCATCAAACTGGTGTTCATTTGTTGTCTCCTGTTACTAGATGGGATCTGTGAGTTGGCTCATATGGAGCCGAAACCTGAAAGCGCGCTCGAAAACGGCACCGCGAGGAACACGACACCGGGGATCAACGTGGCCACCGTGACCGGGATCCAGACCTGTTCGTTGCGTCGTTCGATTCGTTCGATCAGGTCGCGCTGACGGATACGGCGAATGCCGCGGGCTTCGTTCGAGATAAGTCGACCAAGGTCACTCGCGTCGTGGTGCAGAGTGAGAACCGACACGAGCTGGTGAACCGAAGCCAAGCCAGCGGTGCGGCCCCATTCCCGCAGGGCATCGTCGATTCCGACACCTTGGCGTAGACGATTGGTGAGGCGGCGTAGATCCATGGCGCAGGCACCGCTCGAGCGCTCAGCGATGCGAGCCACGGCTCCGCCCAACGAGTAGCCCGAGCTGAGCAACATGCCGAGCTGTTCGGCCACAACTGGCAGTTCGAGCATGAGTCGTTCTTGATGCCTGTCGCTTCGTTTCGCCAACGCCTGCTCGATCGACAAGAAAACCAGTACCGGTGCGATCACGACGAGGGCCACCGCCAGAGGGCCAGACAGACCTAGAACGAACGCCACCGCGACTGCGCCGAGGAGCGCACCTGCGGTGCGGCCGACCTGGCGGGTTCGGAAGGCGGTCGGGTCGTCGCTTGAGTGCACCCGTTCGAGTCGAAGCGCCAATTCCTCTGATACACCGAGGCCCCTCGACACTCGCTCGCCAATGCTGGATGCGACCGGGCCGAG
>JAADHX010000095.1:0-5480 GCA_013151655.1 Actinomycetota bacterium | reverse complement strand
TGAACGGACTCAAGCGAGCCACGAGCGGCAACCGTCTGAACCAACGCAACTCCGAAAGTAGCAACGTGGCTCCGAACCACAGCGCAATAACCGACAGCGCAGCTATGCGAGTCATCGAGCAAACACCCGTTGTTCGGACGGAATGGTCATGATGCGGCCGGCCCACAGCCAGCAGCTCAACATGATCGAGAACCCGACCAATACTGCGATCTGGCCACCGGTTGTTTGGTAGGCGGCTCTGCCATCGCCGATGGTCAAACCGACCATGGCCATCCCGAGAGGAACAATCAGCACGAATGCCCTGGCAAAGCGGGCTCCGGCCTGTTTGGCGCGGGCGTCTTTGCGGCCCTGGACGTCGGCCAGTCGGTCTTCGCTTAGGTCGATGAGGCGCTGGTCGAGGTCGACACCGCCAATCTGATGTGCGGTTAGCAGCGTTTCGCAGGCCGCGTCTGCGGTCGGGTCGGCCAGCGCGTGTTTCAACACGTCGATGGACCGAGCGAAATCGGTAGTCAGCAACCATTCTCTATGAGCTGAGTCGAACGCATCGCGAAGCTCGATTGGTGCTCGGCGTCCGACCTGGAATAGGGCCTGGGGTATCGAGGTACCTGCGCTTCCGGTGAGAACCCGAATCTCCTCGATCAGGCGCGGCCACGCTTCCTGCGCAGCGGCCAGTCGCCGCCGGCGTCGCTGACGATAGACAAGTGGCGGAACTGTGGCGGTGGCGAACCCGGCGAACATCGCGGGGACGATCCCGCCAAAGACTGCGTACGTCAACAGACCCGAAAGCATGAACATCGCCGAGCAAACCGCGGCCACATCGCGCCAGCGAAGGTCGCCAAGACCAGCTTGGGCTAACCAGTCGGTAGTCCAACCTGATGCTCGCTCGGTGCCACGGGTGATGATCGATTCGCTCGCCGTCAACGAAATGTTGCGGTGGCCGAGGACAACACGCGAATACAGCAGGTGAACGCCCAGGGCACCAACTGCCGCCACCAGAACCGCGATCACGAGCTGATTCCACTTGGCTCGCCAACCAAGGCATGGACGTCGTAGCCGTGGTCGGCCAGTTGATGGCCAAGGCGAATAGGCAGATCGCCACTCCATGCCGGAGCCTCACCGCGGTGGGGCCGTTTGAACACATCGGTAGCGGTGAATTGCACGCCATCGAGCCCACCCACGGGATCTTCAACGGCAAGCACCGAAGTGACCTCGACGCCATCGGGGGTGCGCTCGAGATGAACGACTACGTCGATCGATTCGGCTACCAAGCTGTTGAGCGCCGACATCGGCAGCTCGTTCGAGGTGTCGGACAGCTGGCAAATGAACCGCAAACGAGTGAGAGCTTGACGGGCCGAACCTGCATGGATCGTGGTGTAACCGGTGACACCAGACGAGAGCGTCAATAGAAGCGGAAGTGCCTCTTGGTCGCGGACCTCGCCCACGATGGCCACATCCGGGGCCATCCGAAGGAACCCGGCAACCAACCTGCGAAGATCGACCGCCTCGCGTTCTGCTCGCGATGGACGAGTTTGCATCGACGCCACGTTTGGAAGAGCGACATCGGCTTCGAATACCTCCTCGGCAACAACAACCCTCAATGCCGGGTCAAGCTCGGCGGCACAACAAGACAGGAGGGTTGTCTTGCCTGCTCCCGGTGACCCGGCAAAGAGGATTGAAGATCGGCTGTTAACGCAGGCCTTAAGAAAACGAGCTACGGGAACAGTGAGGGTTCCGGCATCGACAAGCTCGTCGAGGGTGCGGTAGGCGACCCCGGTGAACTTCCTGATGTTGAACATGAGGTGCGCGCCGCGAGCGAGGTCGGCATGAACAATGTGCAAGCGAGCGCCGCTATTCAGCTGGGCATCTTGGAGGCCCTCGGTTGGATCCAAGGTGCGGTGAGCGGTGGATGCATCGTCGAGGATCTTGGTCAGAGTCCGGCGGACGTGGTCGTCGTCGTGAAACACCTCGTCGTGAAACCCCGAAGGGGCGTGATGACGTTTGACGAAGATCGCGTCTGGAGCGTTGACCATGATCTCCCACACATCGTCATCGTCGAGCAGCGGTTCGAGTGGGCCGTAGCCGGTCAGGTTTCGGTTTACCCGTTCGGCGACAAGCTCGGGATCCGACAAGTCGAAGTCGCGGCGACCGCGCCGGAAATCGAGACGCCACCGCTCGACCTCTTTGTCGACCAGCAGCAACAGTTGGGCCTTGCCAACGTCTGTGGCGGGGTCGATGTTGTCTGCCTTGGCTCGGGACTGAACTTCGATCTCGATTAGGGCGAGGGGGTTCGTCATGATTCGCTACCGCTTGGCGCGGATTCCGATAGTCCAAGGGACCCCACGACCACCGGTTCGGGCTCGGGCTGTGACGTTTCCCTACTGGGAGCACGGCCAATAGCGGATTCGATGGCGGCGGTGACCGCGGCCGCGAATCCAGACGGGAAGCGGATTCCGTTGCGGTGTACGTCGTCGAGATGGCGTCTGGTTCCAACAAAGACGGGTGACGCAAGTTTGGTAGCGGCACCGCCATCGGCGAGCTTGGCGATTGACGAAGCGAGGTCGGATCGACTTCTGGCCGGTCTGGGAGCGTTGTTGACAACAAGCACAATCCGTTCGGGAGCGACGTCGAGGCGCAGTACCTCGTCGACCATCGCGACCATGCGGTGTACCCCGCTGAGGGTTGGGTCCGAGACGATGACTATTGCGTCGGCCAGTGAGGTGACATCGCGTGCTGCCAGGTTGCGTTCCTCAACATCGACCGAACCGCATTCGGTCTCGCCCTCGAGATCGCTGTCGATGTCGGCCACAAGCGTTGCGTAGCTGACCAAAAGTCCCTCTAACGCGGATCGAAAGGCCCTCGGGCGCAGGGTCACCCAGTCGCTCGGCCTTCGCCGACCCAGGAGGAGGTCGTAGCCGCGCGCTGGCACTCTGAAGGTCATCGAGCGAACGCGAGTAGTGGTGAGTCGTCCATGTCGATGAGCCTCGACAAGTTCCTGAAGGCCAGGAACCACATCGGTGGCATCGTGGAGCATCGCCTGGTCGGCGCGCCTGGCCAGGTCGAGCAAAACCGCCGGGCCGGCTGGGGCACACGAACTCCCGGCGGTCGATGTTGTTAGCGACTGGGTGATGGCCGCGGCGAGGGTTGACACACCTGAGCCGCCTCGACCCATGACCGCGATGAGGCGACCGTGGATGTGGTGTGTGTCGTCCTCTACCTCGGTGCGCTCATGCTCCTCGGCTCCGTCGTCGCCAACGGGCGTGGCTGCCGCCTCGAGCCGTTCGAGAAGATCCTCCCGCGAGAACACCTCGTGAAGCTGGGTATTGGCGCCAAGGTCGCCCCAATCCTGGTCGTCGCTACTGACGACTATGGCGGCGGCCCCAAACTCATGAATCACGGCGAACAGATCGCGGTCCACGCCCAAGGCCGAGGCATCCACAAGCACCGCTGAGTGGGTGCGACCGCTTCGAAGCCTGGCTCTGACCTCTTCTGCGCTGATGCACTTGGTGAACTCAAGAGGCAGGGCCCCAGACATCGCCCACCCAGTCACTTCGCGAGGCCAGACCGCTCGTACCGTCGAAAGTCCGAGAACGACAAATCGCCGACTCATTGGCCCGAATCCAGTGTTCGCACGAGCGTGATGCTGGCTTTGTCGACGGCGCCAGCCAGCGCTACAGCTTGTTCGGGGTTGTCGAGTGCGACGGTGATCACTTGTCGCTCTCCGGCCAGGCTCGAGTCGCCAGAGCGGCGCACCGCGATGACAAGAACGTTGCGTTCGATCACCTGGGTCGGAGCCTGTGCCGACGACCCGAAGGTTGCAATCACGTCGACTCGTTCGCCAGCCCTGAGAGTGCCGCCAACGGCTCGATCCGAGTCGACTCTGAAGCTCATCTCAAACGGGGTAGCGTCGTTGCCGGTGTCTGGGCGGATGTCGCTTTGTTGCACGAGTTCGCCGGCGGCGATGGCTTCGATCGCAACGCTGCCAATGACGAGATCGTCCTGAGTGCTGCTAAACGCGCCGGCAGCTAACCCATCTGGCAAATCCATTCGCTGAGCGCCGACTAACTCTGGTGTGAGCACCGTTCCCGGCGCGATAGCGGTGCGGGCGACCACGTAAAGCGTCGATGGTGGAGCTTGAGCGCTACGTACCGTGGCGTACAACCCCAGCGCTGCCAAGGCTACGAGTAACCCACCGATGGTGGCCCGGCTGCCGGGCCAAACGCGACGGGGAGTCAATTGCCGTTTCGGCGTGTCGTCCGAAGTGTCCTCGGTGTTGCCCGCATGTGTCGCCACCGCTGTCATGGAACGCAATCTAGTGTTGACCACACTCCGTGGCAAGTGTTGCGCTGAGAATCTTTATTTTAAGGGAAACATACTGAAACGCCATGGATGTCGACCGCCGTGGGTAATGGCCGCGGATGGCTAGCTCACTTGCTCAACGTTCGTCAGCAGGTCGTAGCTTGCAGTCAGACCTAGCCGACGCAGCGCCTACCACGAGATCCTGCCCGAGATAGCGGTGGTTGGACAACGTGGCGCCAAGAGCGTCAAGACCCACCTAACTCGGGCATGTGCGACGATCGGTGTTGCCGTTAGCGGCGCTGCTGCACCGTGGTCTCGGGACAACCTTTCCGACTCTCAGGGCTAGGGTTTTCGGCCCGCTAGGGGTCCTAAGACGAATGTCTCGTTGTCGCTTGGGACCTCTACGGGCCATTATTAGAACGTTCCCGCAAGGGATCGGTTGATCGTCGGCTCGACACTTCGTTGTGCCGTCGTGACTCTTGCGCCGGCGCAGTCTGGGTGTTCGCCCTCTCCGATTGCGTCGGCGCTCAGTTGTTTTGGTGGCGATTGAGTGCGTGCAAGACACGTTGGTTCAAGCCATCGACCGTTCTCATCCTCGCCGCCGCTGGTCTGTGGATCGGGCACGGGGACTTCTACCGGTTGCGTCGTACCTGACTGCGAAAGCGATCAGGCCGATTCTGCGGCTTTCTTGATGGCTTCGATCGTAGTTTTCAACATGATCGCGGTGCGGTCGGCTCGCTGCTGTCGTCGTTCAGGGGTGTACGCAGCAAATCCCTCCGTTAGGTTTACAACCCACCACCGTTCGGTGAGGCGGGTTCCGCTGTCGATCGCTTCCATTTCGTAGCTCCACCAGGTGCAGTTGTCCTCGACTCCGCCTACCACGAACGTGAAGTCGTGACCCCGATCGGCACGCGCCATCTGGCAGTCGCGACTCCATTCGTCCTCGCCCAAGACGTTGTGACCCCGAAACCAGTCGCCCTTCTTCCCGGTAGCGCCGTCGAGCCATTCGGCTCCAACGGCTTCTGTGCTCCATTCGCCAATGCGAGAAACATCGGCCACAAGGTCATAGACAGTCTCGGGCGAGGTCGCAATGTCGATGGTTGCTTCGTGTCGGAATATTGCGTCGGTTGGGATCTTCATTGCCTCAGCCTAGACAGTGGCGGGCTTAGGTTTCAGCAGCTTCG
>JAADHX010000269.1 GCA_013151655.1 Actinomycetota bacterium | reverse complement strand
ACAAGTGAGACTGTTCGACAATGGCCAATCGCCAACACGCCCTGGGGCGAAGCAGCGTCGGAGATCTCGTCGAGCTCTCGCCGATCGACCTCCCACCGGTCGGAGTCGGATCCGAGCCCAATCGGACCCAGGCGGGTCAGATCGTCGGTAAATACCGAAACAACCTCACCGCCTGCTGCGATGAACGTAGACAACGAGCGAGGCCCATCGAGAACAAGAAGGTTCTGTTCACGACGGGCCTTGCGACTTGTAGCAAGTTTGGCCAACTGACGAACCCGTGGATTTCGGGCCGACAGTTGACGGTCAATCAAGAGGCTTGCGCGTCCTGGGCGACCTTGACAAGACTGGCAAAGGCCTCAGGGTCGGTGATGGCCATATCGGCAAGCACCTTGCGGTCGACCTCGACACCAGCGGTGTGAAGACCGTTGATGAACCGGCTATAGGTCAAGCCGTGTTCGCGTGAGGCCGCGTTAATGCGCTGAATCCAAAGCCTACGGAACTCGCCTTTGCGAGCCCTACGGTCGCGGAAGGCATATTGTCCAGAGTGAAGCAGCTGCTCGTTGGCAGCACGGTGAGAACGGCTCTTGTTGCCGTAATAGCCCTTGGCCTTGGCGAGGGTGTTGCGACGGCGTTTACGCGACGCGACAGAACGCTTTACACGTGCCATGGGGGTTTCCTTTCATCGGGTCGAGTCATCCACACGACGACTCGAGAGTTATTGGTGAATCAGCCGAAGCTGGGAACGACTCAGCGCCTGCCGAGCATCTGCTTCATGCGAGGAGCATCGGCAGAAGAAATCGTGCCCTCGGCCGCAAGGCGACGCTTACGACGCGAAGACTTCTTCTCGAGGATGTGATTTCGGTTGCGCTTACGACGAACCAGCTTGCCGGTTCCCGTGGTCTTGATACGTTTCTTCGCACCACTGTGCGTCTTCATCTTTGGCATAAAAGGTTGCTTTCGCTAGTTCGCAACACCTGACGGTATTGCTCATACGCGTTGGGTTTTCGCTAGTTCGCAACACCTGACGGTATTGCTCATACGCGTTGGGGGGTCTGGAGAGATATCTAAGAAGAGGCCTAGGCCTCTTCGGTTGGAGACGTTTCGGCTTTGGGTGTCTGCTCTGGCTGGGATTCTGGTGACTGGGGTGCAACCTCGGCGGCGGCAAGAGCTGCTGAGGCTGCTTGGGCCTCTGCTTCGGCCAACTTGCGAGCGTGATCAGCTTGAGCACGCTTGTCGGGGCTGAGCACCATGGTCATGTTGCGGCCATCGAGCCTTGGGTATTGGTCGACTTTGCCAACGTGTTCGACGGTGTTCGCAACCTTTTCGAGAATATCTCGCCCCAATTCGGGATGAGCCATCTCGCGACCGCGAAACATGATCGTTAGTTTGACTTTGTGACCGTGCGACAAAAACTTCTCGACGTTGCGGGTCTTGGTGTCGAAGTCGCCTATCCCGATTTTTGGTCGGTACTTCATCTCCTTGAGTTCCGCAGCTCGTGACTTGCGTCGCGATTCCTTCATCTTTTGTGCGGCTTCGTACTTGAATTTGCCGTAATCCATGATTCGGCAAACCGGTGGCGAAGCTTGTGCAGCAACCTCGACTAGGTCGAGGTCGGCTGCCGCCGCGATTGAAAGGGCCTCTGGCAGTGGCTTTATGCCAATCTGCTCACCGTCGGCGCCCACGAGGCGAACCTCGCGAGCTCGGATGCGATCATTGATCCGCGGCTCGTCGTCGTGTGGGGGTGCTATGACCGGACCTGCTTGTCCAAGGGACGTCTCCTGCGTCGGGGGTGAATAACAATGGCGGACTGCAAGAGTTGCTCGCCAACCACACGTCATCGACCCACCGAAATTCGGTGACAACGACACTCCAAAGAGCAATGTCGGTGCTGTCGCTGACCTGACGCACTCGGAAGTGGCCAGGTGGAGGGCGTGCCTCACTTGCCTCAGATGTCCAGCGGCGTATGGTAGCAGGCTGCGGTTCGGAACCCAATCTTGAATCGCTGATCTCTAGGAGACGTACTTATGAGCCTGTGGACCCCTGATGGAGAACACGTTGTCCCCGACAACGATGAGCCCACGTATTCCGATGTTCCTCCCGGATCAATGGAAGACCTCGATCCAGAGACCGCCGAGCAGCTCCAGGAGGAATTGGCTCGGTCCCAAGCACAACTACTTGCAGCTCCGGTAGAACAGGTTGTAAGCAACCACGTCATGGGTTTGTTCGAGCTCGGCGCCCTGCATCTGCGTGTTGGCAACCTCGACGCGGCGCGTCTACCAATCGACGCGATGGGTGTCATGGTCGACAACCTTGGCGATCGACTGGCCGAAGCCGAAACCCTGACAGCGGCCTTGACCCAGCTCCGGATGGCCTATGTGGAACTAGCTAACTCGGCCAACGATGAAACCGACGAGACCGATGAGACCGACTCCGATGGCGACGCGACTGACCCAAGCACTGAGGCAGACACCGACGAAGCCAACGCCGACGGCTAGTGATCGGTCGGAGTGCCAGCTAGCAGACGAACCGCGTGGGGCAACACATCGGCAATGGCTTCGAAGCACTCAACACACCCCTTGGTCGATCCAGGGGTGTTGACCACGATCGCGTCGCCTGCCGTGCCGGCAATGCCGCGACTCAACCGGCCAAGCGGATTAACCAAGCGCATGGCCTCGGCCAAGCCTGGAGCCTCTCGGTCGATCACTAGCTTGGTTCCCTCCGGCGTGAGGTCCCGGTGAGTAAATCCGGTGCCGCCAGTGCTTATGACGAGCCCAGAGAACTCATCGCACATCGACCGCAGCGACGCAGCGACGTTCTCGATGCCATCGGCGGTGACCTGATGATCAACCACCGAGAACCCTGCGGCCGTAACCGCAGCCACCAACGCCACACCTGATCGATCCTCTCTGGCGCCGTGAACAACGCCGTCGCTAACCGTCAGCACCTTCGCCTCAAGCTGAGGGGCAGGGTCTGGCTGCGACGCAGCGCTATGGGTTGATGAACTGTGAAGGTCGGCCATTGTGGCAGCGTACAGACGCAGCCAAGGCAGCCCGCCTTCCGGGGCCAGCGAGTAGGCGCAGCGGGCATTCGCCCAGGCTGCTCGGACTGGTTGGGTCTCGCCCACCGGTCCGGTGTCTAGTCGTTCAGCTTTGCGAGGCGCTCAATGCCGTCGCGCAATACTGCTTCGGTCTTGCAGAAGGTGAAACGTACGAGGTGTTTGCCACGTTCACGGTTGTCGTAGAACACTTGGGTCGGGATCCCAACCACGCCAACCCTGTCTGGGAGCGTTAGGCAGAAATCGATGCCATCGGTTGCTCCAAGCGGTCGAATGTCGGTGTTGACGAAGTAGGTGCCCTGGGGCGCAAAGACATCGAACCCGGCCTTGGCGAGACCATCACACAGAAGGTCGCGCCTCGCTCGAAAGTCGTCAACAAACTCGGCGTAGTACGAGTCGTCCAGGTCGAGGGCAGCAGCAATCGCCAACTGAAACGGACCGCTGTGCACGAACGTGAGGAACTGTTTGGCGGTACGGATGGCCCCAACCAGGGCCGCGGGCGCACATACCCACCCAATCTTCCAGCCGGTGAAGCTGAAGGTCTTTCCGCCAGAGCTAATGGTGACGGTCCGGTCCCACATTCCCGGTAGCGATGCCATTGGAATGTGCTCGCCTTCGAAGACCAGGTGTTCGTATACCTCGTCGGTTACGACGATGAGGTCGTGCCGCTTGGCGATGTCGGCAATGGCGTTCATCTCCGACGCGCTGAACACCTTGCCAGAAGGGTTGTGCGGCGTATTGAGCAAGATCAGTTTGGTGTTGGCCGTAACCGACGATTCGAGTTCGGCGGGGTCGAACGAGTATTCGGGCGGACTGAGGGTGACGACCTTCTTGATGCCCCCGGCCATGGCGATGCTGGCACCGTAGCTGTCGTACCAGGGCTCGAATGTGATGACCTCATCGCCAGGTTCTAGCAACGAAATCATCGTCGCCGCGATGGCTTCGGTAGCGCCAACCGTCACCAAGATCTCCGACTCGGGTTGATAGTCGAGGTCGTAGAACCGTTTCTGATGTCGGCCGACTGCCTGTCGAAGCTCAGGCAACCCAGGCCCGGGTGGATACTGATTGTGCCCGGCCCTCATGGCGGCCACCGCAACGTCGATGATCTCAGCAGGACCGTCCGTGTCGGGAAAGCCCTGCCCAAGGTTGACCGCCTGTGTGCGCGCCGCCAACGCCGACATCTCGGCGAAGATCGTGGTGCCGAACCCTTGCAGACGTCTGGTTAGGTGAGGGTTGGGTCCGGCCATAGGCAGAAGGTACCCCGAAGTTGTTTACTCGGGTCGTCCGAGGCGAAACACAGCCATGCCGTCGGTTTGGTAATCGTGGGGCAACACGATGCCGCCATAACCGAGCCTGGTCGGCCGCCATCGGTCTGGTTTGACGAGGTCGAGTGGTTTGAAGCCTGTATCGGCGACGAAAGCCTCGATCACATCGGTCGATTCTTCGCCGGTGAGGGTGCACACCGAGTAGATCACTTCGCCACCCGGGCGAACCAGAGCAGCCGCGGCCTTCATGAGTTCGCCTTGCAGGATCGCCAAACGTTCGACGTCACCTTGCCGCACTCGCCAGCGGGCGTCGGCGCGACGCCCGAGTGCACCTAGTCCAGAACAAGGCGCATCGACCAACACCCGGTCGGCCTGGCCCGCCAGGAGCCCGCTGTCGCGCCCGTCGGCGCACAGCACCTCGATGCGGTCTCGGCCGTATCGATCCACAACGTCGGTGAGTAGCTTGCATCGCTGTTCGTCGAGTTCGACAGCGGTGACGATGGCCCCGGCCGCGGCGAGGCCCGTGGATTTGCCTCCTGGTGCCGCACACAGGTCGACTACATGTTCGCCGGGTTGAGCCCCGACCTCGGTGACCACCCACTGCGATGCTCGTCCCTGGATGTAGCCATCGGAGCGAGACGGGGCTTGTTCTGGCTCGTTCATCGCCGCCAGCGCAGCCGGGCCGTCGTCGCCCCAGTCGGTCACAAAGCGCTCGACAATCCAATCTGGATACGAGAGCTCGACCGCGTCGGATGGCCAGATGATCCCTCGTTGAACATCGTCGGCGACTCGCCGAAGAATTGCGTTGACGAATCCACCGACTTTCTTAGACGCGACCTCGACGGTCTCGCCAACCGCGGCATGGCGCGGCGTGCCGAGGAATATGAGCTGGAACGCGCCCATCCGCAACAATGCTGCCACGTCGGCATCGGGGGACCGACGCAAGTGGGGAGCAATAACGTGGTTGCACGCCCGTTGCATTCGGACGGTTCCAAGTGTGAGCGCGGTTACGAAGGCTCGGTCGCGATCGTCGAGCTCGGAGTCGGCTAGGACAGCCGCCAAAACAGACCCTGATCGTTCGCCCGCGGAGATACGCTCGATAGCCGCAGCCGCTACCGAACGCGCCGATGCGCTATTCACGAGCTGGTCTCGAATTCGAATTGATCGCCTGAGCTGAGCCT
>JAADHX010000237.1 GCA_013151655.1 Actinomycetota bacterium | reverse complement strand
GACGCCACCTTCGATGATCTCGACATCGAGGCCTACGTCTTCGTAGAAGCCAAGGTCGGCGGCTGCGAAGTAACCCGCGAACTGCGATTGTGGCACCCACTGAAGCTGCAATTTGATCGACGTGGTTTCGTCGAAGCTGCGATCGGATGCACTGTCGCTGTCACCGCACGCGGCTGCAATCATGCCAAATACTGCTAGCAGCATTAGCGATTTGAGTAACCATTTCTGTTTCATTTGTTTCCTCCTGGTTTGAACCATTGTTCGCCCGCTAGTTAGCAGCCGGGTCGTTGCCTCGAATCGACACATGCCATGGCATTGCGACTCGTTCGAGAATTTCGGTGATCATGTAGAGCGCTGCGCCAATGAGTGTTCCGGCCAGCACTGCTGCCCAAGCCTCGTCGTAACGGGTTAGTCCAGCTGACTGGGTTATGAGGGGGCCAAGCGCATCCTGGCGGCCACCAAAGTACTCGGCGACAATAGCCGCTATGACGGCCAGCGACGTCGACACTTTGAGGGCAGTGAAGAAGAACGGCAGGGCGTTCGGGACGCGCACTTCGCGTGTGATTCGCCACTTGCTCGCAGCGTAGGACTCCATAAGTTCGATTTGGCTGGGTTCGACTTGGGTTAACCCTTTGGCGGTGTTGATGAAGATTGGGAAGAACACCAAGATGACCACAATCATCTGGTTCGATCGGGGCGACAACAAACCGAACCACGCGTTGAAGATTGGTGCGAGAGCGATGATCGGCACCGCGCTAAGCGAAACGGCGAGCGGGGTGAGAATCTCGCTAGCCAGCCGGTAGCGGGTGACAAGGAGAGCGGTAACAACGCCAACGATCGCCCCCGCGATAAGGCCAGTGACAATAATGAACCCAGTGACCCGGGCGGCCATCCAGACCTCGGAGAAGTTCTCAAAGATGGCGGAAATGATGGCGCTCGGCGGCGGCAGCACAAAACCAGCAGGGTTCAGCAGCGCTAACGACGCCTCCCAGACCACCAGAATGGTGACGCCGGCAATTATCGGGGCAGACCATCTGGCCAACCGCGCCTTGGTCGCCGGGGCGCTGGTCACCGCGGCACTGGGCACCGCCGTCATTGCGATTCAACCGACCGCAAGGCTTCGCGCACAACCGTGACCATCTTGAAGAACTCTGGGTCTTCGCGGGTGCTGGTGTCGCGGTCGCCTAGGCCAACTTCGATGATCTCAGATATTTGGCCTGGTCGAGGCGACATCACCACGACGCGGCTCGACAGATAAACAGCCTCGGCGATGGAGTGAGTCACGAACACCACCGTGGTGTCGGTTTCGTCCCAGATACGCAGTAACTCGTCCTGCATATGTTCGCGGGTCATCTCGTCGAGGGCACCAAATGGTTCGTCCATTAGAAGCAACGACGGGTTGAACGCCAACGATCGAGCGATGGCGATGCGCTGCTGCATGCCGCCAGACAACTCAGCGGGGTGATGGTCGCCGAATTCTGGCAACTTGACCAGCTCAAGCATCTCTTGGGCCCTACTTGCCCGCTCGGACTTGCTCCAACCCATCAGCTCGAGCGGTAGTTCGATGTTCTTTGATACCGAGCGCCAGTCGAACAGCCCCGCCTTTTGAAACGCCATGCCGTATTCGCGGTCGAGCCTGGCTTGTTCGGCAGGCTTGCCGTTTACTTCGATCGAGCCACCTGTCGGTTCGACCAACGATGCGATCAAACGAAGCAACGTGCTCTTGCCACAACCCGATGGACCAATCAGGGTGACGAACTCGCCGTTGTTGATGGTGAGGTCGACATTGTCGACGGCATGAACTTCGTTGGTCTTGCCCAGGTTGAACACCTTGGAGACACGCTGAACATTGACGGCATGATCGCTCACGTGACGGCCTCCCGACCCTGACGACCCAAGACGAATTTCTCGGTGCCCGCTATCAGTAGGAACACGAAGATCCCCAACAACGCCGACCCAATGACAGCGGCGTACAGACGAGCTGGTGCTGTTGTGTAGACCAACGCCTGGCTCAGAATTCTGCGACCCAACCCGCCAGGCACACCGGCCGAGATTTCACCGACGATGGCACCCACGATGCTCGCCGTAGCCGCAATCTTGAATGCTGCGAATAGGTATGGCACCGATGCCGGAAACCGCAGCTGGAACAGGGTCTGTCGCCAGCTTGCCGCGTATGACTCCATCAGCTCGAGGTTCTCGGGTTTGGGTGACTGCAAACCACGCAACCCGTTGACCGCTACCGGGAAGAAGGTGAGGAAGCTGGCGATAATCGAGACCGACATCCAGTCTTGCCACTCCCATGGAAGGAAGTCGAGGTTCTTGCGACCCCAAATGACCACTATTGGCGCGATGGCGATTAGCGGAACCGTCTGGCTGGCAATCACGTACGGCAACAGTCCGTTCTCAAGTTTCTTGGACCGCACTAGCAGTACTGCGATAGCCAGGCCAATGATTGCGCCGGCCACGAAACCAACGGCAGCTTCGCGCAGGGTGAATAGGGCTTCGTCGAAGAGTTGAAGGCCAAGAACTTTGTCGGTTCCCCCTGGGGTGACGGTAAATGCCTTGAGGATGTCGACCACTGGTGGCATGTTGAGGTCGTCGCTGCGAGGAAGTATCGAACCAATGGCCCACCAGTCGGTTTGGGCATCGTCGATGGCTTGACCAAACACCTTGTAGACCGTGTAGGCGACCGCCAGCAACCCTATGAACGCCGAGAAGATGAAGACTTGGCGAACCGCGGCGGCCATCGTTTCGCGTCGGTCAGACCCAGCTGCGGTCTCGCGCGCCAGCTGCTCGACCACGAGTTGGTCGGTGTTGTCTGATTCAATGTCGGCTGCGTGTGTGCCCACTACCTGACGTCCTTCAACGACTCCCCCATCGAATATCTGCCCTAGTCGGCCAGTGCCGGGATGATGCGCTGACCGTACGCGTTTAGGGTTTCGTCTTTCTGGTCGTGCATCAGGTAAATGGCGAACTGGTCGACGCCTAAGGCCTCAAGTTCTTTGAGTTTGGCCACATGGGCGGCTTCGTCGCCGAGCAGGCAGAATCGGTCGACGATGTCGTCTGGTACGAAGTCGGTATGGTCGTGGCCGGCTTTGCCGTGGCCGCTGTAGTCGTACCCTTCGCGGGCCTTGATGTAGTCGCTTAGTGCGGTCGGGATTCCCGAGCCGCCGTCGCCGTATCGCCCAACAATGTCGGCGATGTGGTTACCGACCATGCCACCGAACCAACGACATTGGTCGCGCTGATGCTCGATGTTGTCGCCTACATAGGCGGGCGCGGCCACGCAGATGTACAGAGCGTCTGGGTCGCGCCCGGCTTCTTCGGCCGCTTTACGAACCGCGGCGATCATCCACTCGGTGATGTCTGGATCGGCTAGCTGCAGAATGAATCCGTCGGTTTCGCTGCCGCACAGGTGCAGAGCCTTTGGGCCATAGGCGGCCATCAGCACCTTCAGCTCGGACTCTCTGGCCCACGGGAAGTGCTGTGTAGTTCCGTTGTACTGCGTCTCACGCCCTTCGGCGAGATCCTTGATGACCCTCATGGCGTCGCTCAACGAAGCGAGGTTCTCGGGTTTGTGGCCGAGCACGCGCATCGCCGAATCGCCCCGGCCGATGCCACACACAGTGCGGTTTCCGAACATGTCGTTCAGGGTGGCAAAGTGGCTGGCCGTGACCGTCGGGTTACGGGTGCCAGGGTTGGTGACCATTGGCCCGACAATCATGCGGTTGGTGGCCGCCAGCATCTGGCTGTAGATGACGTATGGCTCCTGCCACAACACATGACTATCGAAAGTCCAGCCGTAACTGAACCCGAGCGTTTCGGCCTTGCGGGCCAGATCGACAACCCGCCAGGCCGGCGGGTCGGTCTGGAGAACAACACCGAAATCCATCACTTGTTCACCGGGAATCCGAGGTCGATTTCGCTGGTCGATGGGTCTGGCCAGCGGGTAGTCATAACTTTGGGACGGGTGTAGAAGTTGATGCCTTCTGGGCCATACATCGTGTTGTCGCCGAACAGCGAGTCTTTCCAGCCGCCGAAGGAGTGGTAGCCAACCGGAACCGGGATGGGCACGTTTACGCCGACCATGCCGGCGTCGGCATCTTGTTGGAACTGGCGGGCTGCACCACCGTCGCGGGTGAAGATGGCCGCACCATTGCCCCACGGACAATCGGCGATAAGGCCGACGGCTTCGTCGTAGGTTTCGCAGCGAACCACGCACAGGACTGGTCCGAAGATTTCGTCCTTGTATGCGTCCATGTCGGTTGTGACGTGGTCGAGCAGGCTGACGCCGAGGAAGAATCCGTCGTTGTCGAAGGCGGCGTCGCGACCATCGACCACAACGGTTGCGCCGTCAGCGGCCGCGCTGGCAATGTAGCCAGCCACCTTGTCGCGCGATTCGCGGGTGATGAGCGGACCCATCTCCGAGGCGGGGTCGGTGCCGTCACCTATGACCAGTTTGTCCATACGCACCTTTATGGCTTCGACCAGTTCGTCGGCTACATCGCCAACAGTGGCCACCACCGAGATGGCCATGCAGCGTTCGCCAGCCGAACCGTACGCGGCCGAAACTGCTGAGTCGGCAGCAAGCCCGATGTCGGCGTCAGGCAACACGACCATGTGGTTCTTGGCTCCACCGAGGGCCTGAACTCGTTTGCCGTTGGCCGATCCGTTGACGTACACGTAACGCGCGATCGGGGTCGAGCCAACGAAGCTGACGGCCTTGACGTCTGGGTGTTCGAGCAGCCGGTCGACAGATACCTTGTCGCCGTTAACGACGTTGAACACACCTGGCGGGAAACCGGCTTCTTGGAACAGCTCAGCCAACAGCATGGGCGCTGAGGGGTCGCGCTCTGAAGGCTTGAGGACGAACGTGTTGCCACAAGCGATGGCGTTTGGGGCCATCCAAAGAGGCACCATTACCGGGAAGTTGAACGGCGTGATGCCAGCCACAACCCCCAAGGGGCGAGGCACGGTGTGAACGTCGACACCCGTTGATGCCAGTTCGTTGTAGCTGCCTTTGAGGTGGTCGGCCAGACCGCACGCGTACTCGATGTTCTCGATGCAGCGCGCCACCTCGCCTGCGGAATCCGACAACACCTTGCCATGTTCGGCGGTTAACAGTCGGCCGACCTCGGCGGCGTTGTCGACTACCAGGTTGCGGAAGTTGTACATCAGCTTGGTTCGGGTAGCCACGCTGGTCTGGCTCCAACCCAGGTACGCGGCTTGGGCCGATGCCACCGCGGCATCGACCTCGCCAACCGATGCCAAGGCAACGGTGCCTGTCTGTTCGCCGGTGGCTGGATTGAACACCGGCTTGGTGTGGCCCGATTGCCCAGCCACCGATACACCGTCGATGAGGTGATTGATCTCGTACATGTCGTGAACTTCCTGGCTAGATCAGGTACTGGTTAAATCAGGTGTGGCTAAATCAAATATTGCGACAGGCCACGGCGTAGGTACTGGCCGTCGCTCTTCTTGCCGATGTATTTGCCGTCTTCGAGG
>JAADHX010000411.1 GCA_013151655.1 Actinomycetota bacterium | reverse complement strand
TCAGCTGCATCGAGCCCGCCGTCAACTCAGTCGTACTCGACGAAGCCGTCGTATCGACGCGGGCCGGTGTGGTGGTGGTAGGCGAACCAGACGACCGCAGCGCCGCCATGGTGCGATCGCTTGTTGACCGTGGTGTCGATGTCAGGATGTTCGGGGCCGGTTGGAGCCTGATCCCCGACCTTGAACCACACTCGTTCCCCAGGGTTGGGTACCCGGAGATGGCGACCGTACTCGCCGGCGCCGAGCTCGTGCTTGAGTTACCAATCGGCACGCCCGTTCAGTCATTTGCCCGCCTGTCGTCTTGGGAGGCTCCATTGGGTCAGTGTGTTCTTGATGCGGCCGCCGTCGCTACACCGTCGCTCACACTCGAAAGAGCTGGCGTGTCTGCGCTGATGACACCAGGGATCGATATCGCGACCTATGCCACCGATGAAGATCTCGAGACGCTCGTCCCGCTGTTGTTGGCCGACGCTGAGGGTTTACGGGCCATGGGCGAGAACGCTTCGGACACGGTTCGTTCTCGTCACCTCTGGACACAACGGTGGGAGCATTTGTTGGCGCCGTTCGATTGTCCCGACGACGACGGTGAGGCCGTTGTGGTCAAGCCAGCAGCAGATTCCTCCAAGGTAGCCATCTCGGCCTAACCAGTCGTTTCCGGCGCGGCACCGTCGACAAGTAGCCGGGCGAACCGGGCCCGATCGACGTTGCCGCCGGACAACGTCGCGGCGACGCGGTCTCCTTCGGAGCCCACTTTTCCGGCCATTACGGCCGCTAAGGCTGTTGCACCGCTGGGTTCTACAACAATTCGCAGTCGGTCGAAACAAAGCCGCATGGCTTCGACGATCTCGCTCTCGGTGACAGTAACGATCTTGTTTACGCGCTGTTTGATAACGGCAAACGTGAGGTCGCCGAGCGAGCGCGTCGCCTGACCATCGGCGATTGTTCTGGGTTGATCGATAACCATCAGCTTCCCAGCTTCGAGTGACATCTGGCCATCGTTTGCGGTAGCTGGCTCGACGCCAATCACCTTGGTACCGGGGGACATGGCCGAGAATGCGGTAGCTATCCCAGACAACAAGCCGCCGCCACCAAGACAAACAGCAACCGCGTCCAACGGCGGCGAATCTTCGATGATCTCCTTGCCGCAGGTGCCTTGACCAGCAATTACGTAGTGGTTGTTGAATGGCGGCACGATGGTTGCGCCAAGGCGAGCCGCCACAGCGGTGGCGACTTCTTCACGATCTTCGGCGACCCTGTCGTACTCGACGATTGTCGCGCCATATGAGCGGACAGCAGATCTTTTCACTTCTGGCGCATCGCTCGGCATCACCACCGTGGCTCTTACCTCGAGCAGCTGAGCGCTTCTGGCCACTGCTTGGCCGTGGTTGCCCGACGAGAAGGTAACGATCGAGGTTCCGTCGTCGAGGACACCGTCGTCTTTGAGAGCAGCAATTGCGTTGTACGCGCCGCGCATTTTGAACGATCCGGTGCACTGAAAGTTCTCGGCTTTCATCACCACGGCCCGCTGAGACATCTCGTCGATTGTGCGACTCGTTAGCAACGGGGTTCTTCGGGTCACGCCGGCTAGCCGGCCCGCGGCAGCTTCAATCTCTTCGAACGGCAGGAGTGGATTAGAAAACGACACGGCCCCGACGTTAACCGTCGAGGCCGTGCGGCTTGGTTCTGCGGTGAGCAGTTGGCCCGAGTTACTTTTTGAGTGCGTCGCGGATCTCGACCAGGAGGTCGGTTTCAGATGGGCCCGCATCCTCTTCGCCAGCTGCGCGTGACTGGTTGTATTTACGGACCATAAGGAACACCACGAAGCCGATGATCACGAACGTGATGACGGTGTTGATGAAACTTCCGTAGAAGATCTGACCGCCGTCGTACAGTTGCCGGTTGAGGTCGTCGCGGCCGATGGCATCGCCCCAGTGGATCGAAAGGGCCGAGAAATCGGGCTGACCGAAGATTGCGGCCACGATCTGCATGATGACGTCGTTCACTAGCGAGTCGATGACTGGTTTGAAGGCCAGGGCGAGGATGAGGCCTACGGCCGCATCGATGATGTTTCCGTTGGCGATGAAGTCTTTGAACTCAGTCATCATCTTGGACATGGTTTCTCCGCGCGTTTGTTTGTGGACCAGTGACCGTAGTCACGTGCGATCGGTCTCGTCCAGCAAATGTTCGGGCAGTATTGAGTGCAGCTGTGAGTGTTGTCCTGAACGTGGGTTCAAGTTTGTGCTTAGCGCGCGCAACTGCTCAATCTGTACCACCAGGTGCCGACCTGAGTAGAGACAAGAAAGCGGTCAAACATGATGGTCCTCCACGACCTCGAGCTAATCCTCGAGTCCAAGATTGTGCCCACGCCTCCGGTCGTGATGTTGCGCGTGATGGAGGTCCAGCGAAACAGTGACGCTGGACTACGTGACCTTGTCGAAGCGGTGTCGCTCGACCCTGGTCTGACCACCAAGATCATTGCGATGGCCAACAGTCCGGTTTATCGCCGCGACCGTGATGCGACTACTCTCGCCAGGGCAGTAGGGCAAGTAGGCCAGCGCAGTGTCGTGACCCTGGCGCTCGCTCATTCAATCGCGAGTGGTGTTCCGAAGTCCGGGACTGTCGGTGGAGTCGACCTCGCCGAATTCTGGCGTCGGTCGCTAATCACCGGCGTTGCCAGCCGTGAGCTGGCGGGGCTCGTTGCTCCAGAACTGCGGGAGGAAGCGTTCTTTGTTGGTCTCATAGCCGGACTCGGTCGGCTTGCCTTAGCCGACTGTCTGGCTGAGAGATACGAGGCCATCGTGGCCAAGTCCGATGGCTGGCCAACAAGTCAAGTAGAGCGTGAAGGGGTTGGCATATCGTCGATCAAGGTCACTGCCGAACTGTTGAGGCGGTGGCACCTCCCAGAGTTGTTTAGTGGTGCTCTCGACGCGGCCGACGGATTAGAACTAGAAGACGAGCAACAACTGATGTTGTCCAACCTTGTTGGCGTTGCCGTCACGATGTCGAGCTTCTTTTCGTCGGACCCTGACGGGTTCGCCTATCGCGAAATGATCAAACAGATTGGTGCACTCGGTGTTCAGCCCGGCGACATCGATCCCATTCTCGACGCCTTGCAGGAGAACATTCTTGAGATGTCCAGCCAGATAAACCTTGATGCGACGGCGATCAACAACATGGAGATTCTTCATGCGGCGCGTGAGCAGCTCATCGAGCTGACCCTCGCGGCCGACGTCGAACTCAGGTCTGAGAAGCAGCGTCGAGAACAGCTGGAGCTTGACAACCTGGAACTCGAACAGCGCGCCCTGCGTGACGGGTTAACCAATTTGCCGAATCGTCGTGCCTTCGACGAACAGTACGACCAGCAGCTTCGTCTTCGTCTTCGTAGCCCTGAGACCTTTGGCAAACCCATGGGCATCGTGATGATCGACCTTGACCATTTCAAGGCGGTCAACGACAACTATGGGCATCAGACCGGCGACGAAGTTCTGCGCCAGGTCGCGCAGGTTCTTGAGATGGCGTCACGAACCGAAGAAACTGTGGCCCGATATGGCGGCGAAGAGTTCGTGATGTTGGCGCCGATGGCGACACTCGAAGAACTAACGCGTGCCGCCGAGCGCCTTCGTAAGGCGGTCGCTCTGGTCGAGGTGGAGCTTCCAAACGATGAGTACCTGGAGGTAACGGCGTCGTTCGGAGTAGCGATCATGGACGCGCCTTCTGCCCTTGAGGCCGGAGAACGCCTCCTCGGTGCGGCCGACAGTGCGCTCTACAAAGCCAAAGAAGCCGGCCGCAACTGCGTTGTTGCCGTTCCGGAGCCAGTCTCCTAGTTATAGGGCCGGACTCATCTGACGATGTCCGCAGGCTGGTCGCGCAGATGGCGGGCGAGAACCGTAGCGAACGATGATCCTAGGTTCCGACCGGGTCGTCGAGAGGCGGCTACCGCTGCTGGTCCAGTGTCGTAGAGGACCCCGAGGCTCTGACTTTCGGCGCCGCCGGGGCCTGCTTCGACGAGCCGAAACGCTCTCTCGACCGAATCAAACTCGGTGGCTGCGCCGCCCGCATCTGGGTGTGTTTTCTTGGCAGCCTGGCGAAATGCTCGCCTTAACTCGATCCGTGTCGCGTTAACGTCAACGTCGAGTAGGCGTCTTGCCTCGTGTAGTTCGTCCATGAACCGTGCTCACTTGTTGCGTGGCCGCCCCATCCATTGGGCGACGCTGGCTCCTATCGGCGTCTGCTGTTCTGATTGTGAGGATTCAGAGCGAAAAACACGCGCAGGATGCGCCGATGCCGCTGTACCCTTGTGCCTTCGTGAGGGGCTGTAGCTCAGCTGGCTAGAGCACCTGCTTTGCAAGCAGGAAGTCGTGGGTTCGAGTCCCATCAGCTCCACGTTGTTCGCTGTGCTTTCGCTCAGAGGACCGGAGTGTTAGCGCAGTACCTCGGCGATGTACCGAGACCAGGCGGAATAAAGATCCGCGCTTTGCGCGACCAACCTGTCCATGCGCAGTTGCAGAATGCCCGAGGGCGAAACTCCAGCCTCGAAGTCGTTCAGTAGCTTCTCCAGGATGCTCATAATCGAGTCGAGGTGGTCTAGACGTGCTTGATGCAAAGGCTGTGCCGACGTTGGTACCTCGAGTTGATCGAGTTCAAGTTGTTGAGCCATCAACAGGTCGATAGTTATTGGCACCCCAGCCATGGTGCTTTCGGCATTGGTGGCGAGATTGGCAAGGAAGGTCTGAAGGACAGAGCGCGCCTCTCCAGCAGGTTCTTGGGCCGAAAGGGCGCCGGCCACATACACAGCCTCAGGGTCGAGTCTCGTTGACAGTGAGTCCGCGGCGAGGGCGAACTGTTCGGTGCTGATTGCGGCGGATGCCTTGGCTAAGGAGACCAACGCCAGTAGGAAGCGTCTGGTTTCTCGCTGGACCGTGTCATCGTCTTGTGATTCCACACTGGCAGCGAATAGTTCTGTTTCTTCTCGAAACCCATCGAGGTTCGAGGCCCAGCGATTGTTTAACTCCACGTTGTTACCAGGTGGATCGAGCGCGGTCACTCGGTCTGATGACTCGGCCCAGACGTCGGCGAGAACTTTCGCCGAGACCTCGCTCTGAACCGATATGGACCTAATCGAAACCATGGTTGCTTGGAGGTCGAATACCTCGGCGAGATAAGTTGAAGTTGGATTCCGCTCGTCAGATGTAACTTCTATCTCCTCGGTGAGAGTGCTCGACGTCATTTCGATGTACGACCCAGCCGGGTTGGCCTCGATGTCGATGAAGAAGCTGACCCAAGACCAATCAGTTGAGCTGGTGGGATCTTCAAAGTAGACCGACAGGCCCGTTTTCCCGGCTGAGCTTGAATGCAGTCTGATGCCACCGCTGCCTGGGGGCAGTAGGCCGACAGAGTCGTCGAGGTTCACAAGGAGTTGCGGCGACTGATCGAACAGGGCGGTTCCCAGCTCAAAGCTGATCAGCTGAGTTGGTCCATCCTCACCGGCCGGGGGTACGGTCAGGACCACTAGATGCTCGCCGGCAATGGCGTAGGAAGCTACAGCGCGGCTAAATCGAGTGAGCAGGTAATGCT
>JAADHX010000257.1:5594-9898 GCA_013151655.1 Actinomycetota bacterium | reverse complement strand
CCGGCAAATGAGATAACAAAAGTCGGCTTCGTTGGCTCCGCTCGTCCAGATCTTCTGGCCAGACACCCGGTAAGTTTCGCCGTCGCGGATGGCGCGGGTAGCGATTCCGGCGACGTTGGATCCGGCATCGGGTTCGCTCATGCCGATGCACCAGGCCGAGCGGCCGGCGATGATGTCGGGAAGCCAGCGTTCGATCTGGTCCTGGGTGCCGTACTGGAGGAGCACGGGCCCGATTTGGCGATCAGGGAACCACGCACCCGATACTGGCGCTCCTGCCAATAGCAGTGTTTCCATGACTGTGAAGTGCTCGAGCCTCGACCTGCCGCCACCGCCATGAGCCGTGGGCCAGGTCATGCCGATGTATCCGGCTTGGCCTAACCGACGGTCGAACGTTTTGGATGGCTCGCGCAACCACGCGTCGTCGACGAGTTCGAGGTCGGCGGTAGCGGTTTCGACGAACGCCAGCACCTCGTCTCGGAGTGCGTGCAGCTCGGGTGGCCAGGTGAAGTCCACGCCTTGACTCTAGTTCTGCGATGCTGACGGGCCAGCTGCGTGTACGGCCCAATTTCGCAACGTCTCGAACGAGTAGATCGAGTTGCATTTGGCATCGGACCATTCGATTCCGAGCGCGTAGCTTCCGACGTATTTGGCGTCGACCGCAGCGACCACGGTGCCATCGTCGACAATGGCTCGTTGACCCTGGTCGCGTCGGTGCCGACATTCTGCGCACGGACAGGCAAGACGTAGTTCCTCGATATCCCATTTAGCTGAAAGCCCGTCGGGCCAAACAACCAAGAGGTGTGAGGTTCGGTCGAGTTCGATTTCGGCCGGCACCGAGTCTTCGTTCACCGGCCAAAGCTACTGCTTCGATCCAGGTAGGAAGAAGTTTCTGACAAAGTGCTTCAGGCAATGGTTCGAATGCGCCGATGACTTAGTTGCCGCACACACCGGGCCGGGAACTCATGGGGTTACCGGCCCATCCCAACGGAGCGGTGAGCTGTTCTTCAGCTCACCGCTCTGCTGCGGCTACCAGCGCAGCCAGTGGCGGGCGGAGCAGTGTGGTCGCCTCTTCTCCTTAGACGTGAAGCGTGCCGGTTACGACGGTGACGGCGTTGCCGGTGAGTTCGACACGGTCGCCGAGTAGTTTCACTCCGAGTCGACCACCACGCGCCGACACCTGGTGGGCTCGAAACGTGGTGATGTCCAATCGTTCAGCCCACCAGGGCGCCAAGATCGTGTGGGCCGAACCGGTTACCGGGTCTTCGTTTACTCCAACCCGTGGCGCGAACACTCTCGATACGAAGTCGGCTGGTCCGTTGTCGATATCGCCTGATGCGGTCACGATGATGGCTCGTGTGTCGATCTTGGCCACGCCGTCGAGGCTCGGCGTGAGCGACCGGACAGCTTCTGGCGATGCGAGTTGGGCGACGACATCGAAGCTAATCCCGCAGTCGACAACCGCGGCTCCTAAGCAGTTGCTCAGAGCGGCTAACAAGTCAGCTGGGGGAGGCGAAGGGTCAACTGGGCTATTGGGGAAGTCCATCACGATCTTGTCGGCGTCGAACTCGCATCGCAGCGGCCCAGACCTGGTGTGGAACGTCACAGCGTCTCGGACCAGTGATAACTCCTTCAGCGCGTGGGCCGAACCAAGGGTCGCGAGGTCGACCTCGGCACCGGGCGTGAACCAACGTAGGTCCCAGTCTCCGTCTGGCCTCTTCACCGGGAAGGCAGTTTCGGATAGGTTCATCTCGAGCGCGATTTTCTGAAGCGTCGCATCGTCGGGCAGTTCGCCGAACAAGACAACCGCGGCCGGGTTCCCGGCGAAGGGTTCGTTGGTGAATGCGTCGACCTGGATCATCCTGATGGGAGCCATGGTTCATGCTGTTCTGGCGCCGCCGGTCCAATCTAGGCAATGCGGTACGGTCCCGGCGGCGTGGTGCGGTCCCGGCGGCGCGGTACGGTGGCGGGCATGAACGCAAAGAACACCACCAACCCGTTCCGATTCGGTATGCAGGTCGATGCTCCGTTGCCAGGGCTCGACTGGCTCGACTCGGCCCGCAAGGTCGAGGATTCCGGTTTCAGTTCGTTGTTGATGCCAGACCATTTCGAAGGTCAGTTCGGCCCGATTGCAGCACTGTCGGCTGCCGCCGCGGTCACCACCACGCTCAAGATCGGGGCGCTGGTGTTTGGCAACGATTATCGCCACCCGGTGATTTTGGCCAAGGAGATGGCCACCATCGACCAGATCTCGGGCGGACGTCTCGAGCTGGGCCTCGGCGCGGGTTGGATGCGCACCGACTACGACAAAGCGGGGATGAACTACGACCGGCCAGGGCTGCGAATCGACCGGATGATCGAGAGCCTCGAAGTGATTCGAAAGTGCTGGGGCCCCGACCAGTTCGACTACCAGGGCGAGCACTATCAGCTTGCTGGATACGACGGCATGCCAAAGCCCGTTGCCGATGGGGGCCCGCCCATAATTATTGGTGGCGGTGGCCCGCGGATGCTTGGTGTCGCCGCGACCTACGCCGATGTCGTCGGTGTCACTGCGAATCTGCGTGCTGGCGAGATTGGTCCTGAGGCCATTGCCGACTCAGCACCTGATGCCTACGACACCAAGGTGGCACGCGTTCGTGAGGTTGCGGGCGATCGCCACATCGAACTCAGTTCGCTGACAATGGCCACCATCGTCACCGACGACCGCGAAGGCCAGATCGAGGGTCTAGCAGCCATGTTCGGTATGCCCGCAGAGGTGCTGTCGAAGTCGCCAGCAGTGTTGGTGGGCGATGTCGACGACATCTGCGACGCCCTAGTTGAGCGACGCGAACGTTGGGGTTTCAGCTATGTGGTGGTGCAAGCCGACGCAGGCGACGGCTTTAACGAGGTCGTAGCCCGCTTGGCTGGTAGCTAGCGCGAACCCACGTCGACGTAGTCGCGCACTCCAACGCCGGTATAGATCTGGCGGGGGCGGCTGATGCGTTGGCCTTGCTCGAGCGACTCTTGCCAGTGAGCTAACCACCCTGGCATGCGGCCAATGGTGAACAACACTGTGAACATGTTGAGCGGGAAACCCATCGCCTGGTAGATGAGCCCCGTGTAGAAGTCGACGTTGGGGTAGAGATTGCGGCTCTTGAAGTAGTCGTCGTTGAGGGCGATCTCTTCGAGCTTGAGGGCCATGTCGAGCAGTGGGCTCTTGCCCGTAACCGCGAACACCTTGTCGGCCTGTTCCTTAACAATGGTGGCGCGGGGGTCATAGGCCTTGTAGACGCGATGACCAAAACCCATCAGGCGGCTGTTGCCAGCCTTCACCGATTCGACGAATGGCCCGAGGTCCTCGTAACTGCCGATGTCAGACAGCATGTGAATGACGCTTTCGTTGGCACCGCCATGGCGGGGGCCATACAACGCACCGGTAGCCGACGCTGCGGCCGAGTACGGGTCGGAGTGGCTTGAGCCGACAACGCGCATGGTGGTTGTCGAGCAGTTCTGCTCGTGGTCGGCGTGCAAGATCAGCAACACATCGAGCGCCTTGGCCAGAACTGGATCGGGGACGTGGTTAGGTTCGGCGATCTTCCACATCATCGACAAGAAGTTGGCTGAGTAGTCGAGCTCGTTGTCTGGGTAATTGAATGGCATCCCGATGCTGGATCGGTACGCCATGGCGGCGATGGTCGGAACCTTCGATATCAGGCGGTTGATTTGTTTGTAGCGGTTGAACGGGTCGTCGATGTCTTTGGCTTCTGGATAGAAGGTCGACAGAGCCGCGATTCCAGACATGAGCATCCCCATGGGGTGGGCGTCGTGATGGAATCCCTCCATGAAACGCTTGCGCATGTTTTCGTGAACGAACGTGTGGTATGTGACGTCGTGGACCCATTTCTCCTGTTCTGCCGCGCTGGGAAGCTCACCGTTTAGCAGCAGGTAACACACTTCGAGAAAGTTCGACTTCTCGGCTAGCTGCTCGATGGGATAACCGCGGTAGCGGAGAATGCCGTTGATGCCGTCGAGGTCGGTGATTGCCGACTCTGTGGAGGCCGTGCCGGTGAACCCTGGATCGAGAATCCAAGTGCCCGGCATCAGACCCTGGATCGCCTTCATGTCAACACCACCGTTCACCACTGGGATCTCGACACTCTTTCCAGTGCGGTTATCGGTGATGGTGATGGATTCAGACACGGTGTTGAGGCTCCTCGGCGTCATAGGTCCGGCGCGATTGGTGGCGCAGGCTGTATTCGATCGGAAACCACCGCGTCCCTGTGTCGACCCGCAGCCGTCTGGTGCAGTCGACAACCCCTTGAGAGCAG
>JAADHX010000257.1:0-5588 GCA_013151655.1 Actinomycetota bacterium | reverse complement strand
CAGTACGAACCTAGCGCCTTTCGAGGCAGTGCAGTGCCCAATGGCCAAAGAGTTCTAGAGCGGTGTGTTGTCGTGGCGCCGTTCGGAGATGACCTCGCGTTTTGTGCGAAGCATTTCGAACGCGTTCGCAAGTGAAGAGCGAGTTGTTTCGGGTTCGATAATCATGTCGATCAGTCCCCGGTCGGCGGCTACGTACGGTGTCAGGTAGCGGTGCTCGTAGTCGGCAACGAAGGCGTCCTTGCCGGCTTCGTCCTCGCGACGAGCCAGAATCTCAGCTGCTTGCCTGGCGCCCATGACTGCGATCTCGGCCGATGGCCAGGCCATGTACACGTCGTTTCCCATCGTCTTGGAATCCATCACGATGAACGCGCCCCCGTACGACTTCCTCAGAACGAGTGCTACCCGAGGCACGGACGCTCTCGCATAGGCAAAAGCCATCTGCGCGCCGTGGCGGATCATTCCGCGCCACTCGAGGTCCTTGCCCGGATAGAACCCCGGCGTGTCGACGAGTGTTAGCAGCGAGATATTGAACGCATCGCAGAACGAGACGAAGCGAGCGCCCTTTTGTGAGGCGGCGATGTCGAGGGTTCCGGCCATCGCCGTGGGCTGGTTGGCGACGATTCCCACTGGGTGGCCACCGATGCTTGCCAAGGCGGTGACGATGTTCGGGGCCCAGCCGCCTCGCAACTCGACCAGGTGACCATCGTCGACGAGGCTCGCAGCTAGGTGGCGAACGTCGTAGGCACCGGTCGAACTCGGTGGCAGCACACTCAGAACCTCTGGCGTTGGTCGATCGGTGGGATCGTCGGTATCGATGATGGGTGGTAGTGCTTCTGCGTGGTCTGGCACGAACTCGAGGATCGACTCGACGAGCGCTTCGGCCTCGGCCCGGTCGGACACTATTTCGTGGGCGACGCCCGTGGTGCGGTGATGGGTGTCGGCTCCACCAAGCTCTTCGATGCCGATGTGAACGCCAGTGAGCTGGCGAACACCGAGTGGGCCGCTCACAAACGCGTAGGCATCCTTGGTCATAATGACAATGTCGGCTAAGCCGATGAGCAGCGCCGAGCCAGAAACTGCTGGCCCGTCGACAATGGCGATCATTGGCACTACACCGCTGGCTGCCACGAGCTCCTTGGCGGCGCTGCCCCAGCCGTGCAAGGCCTCGACACCATCGTTGGCGTCGGCTCCAGAAGACGCAATGAAAAGTATGAGTGGAAGACGTTTCGTGCGCGCTAGCCGTGCTGCGGCGCCAATGTTCTCCCCATCGATGGGGCGCAGGGCTCCGCGGCGTACGGTGTCGTCAATTCTGACCACAACGGCGCGACGTTCTCCGAAGCGTTCGATCCGAAGAGCGGCCACGCCTGCGGTTCTGGCGCGAAGCTCGAGCTCGAGTTCGGTGGTCGGCGTGTCCGCCAAGTCTGTCATTGAGATGAGACTAGTTGGATCTCACATCCCAATCGGATGAACGCCTACTTCTTCTGCGCTGTTAGTGGCGACCAGATGGACGATCATGTCTCTGGCCGCAGCCGCGGGTGCCGACAACATCCCTCGACGGCGGACCGCCAGGCCAACCTTGCGCGTTGGTTTTTCGTCGATGTCGACCTTTACCCAGCTAACGGGCCCCGCCCAACGCGGGATTGCTGTAGCTGGCACGATGGCGGGCCCGTATCCCTGGAATGCCAAAGTAGAAACGAGCCGAACGCCATCGATGGCGGCCATTGTTTGCAATTGCACTCCGGCTGCAGCGGCCGCGGCGTCGAGTTCGTGGCGCAACACCGAGCCTTGCGGTCCGAGGACTAGGCGGTGCTTCGCCAGTTCCGTGAACGACACGCTTGGGCCAAGGTGGGCGAGGCGATGGTGAGTCGGAGCGATGACGATGAGATCCTCGTCGAACAGCGCCACAACTCCGATGTCGGCGTCGTGAAGGGGCAGGTTGACCACGCTTAGATCGACTTGGCCCGTCATCAACTGGGGCAACAAACTTGCTGTGGTGGCCTCGGTTAGAACGATCGATATCGCGGGGTGAGCCTCTGCCATTCCGTCGAGAAAGTGCGGGGTGAGCCAACGGCCGGTCGTGCCGATCATGCCGAGATGAACATGGCCTGCCACCTCCGATGTCATAGAGGCAACGTCGGAGGCGAGGGCCTCCATCTCGGCCGCTATGCGGCGGGCCCTGGCCACCACCACTTCTCCTTCGGCGGTGAGTTTGCCGAGAGATCTATCGACCAAGGTGACATTGAGTTCTCGTTCGAGCCTGGCGATATGTGTCGACACGTTCGACTGAACCGTGTGCAGTGACCTGGCCGCGGCCGAAAACGTGCCGTGTTCTGCAACTGCCACCAGCGTCTTGAGTTGTCTGACTTCCATGTGCCCCCATCTGTTGAACAGATACTAGGTGTGTCAAGTATTCGGTTGCAAGATGATCCAAGATTGGATAGGTTCATGGCATCGAGTCGTGCTCATACCCCCCTTTGAGTACGACCGATCTGGAGCTAGAACGATTCGTCGTTTAGCCCAGACAAATTCGATTCAGTGTCCCCCCACTTGGAGTCGAGTCCGACAGCGCCGCTTGACGGCGCTGTCGTCGTTTTCGATGTGATCTGCGGCCGTATGCGCACTGCGTTGATATCTCTGTTAACGATAGTGAGCATCGCAAATAACTGTTGGAAAGATGGGCGGTCGTTTTGTACGGTCATTTCTAAGCGGGTCTGTCCCCCCTGACCCGCAAACTCGGGCGCCGATGTCCCCCCATTTAGGCAGCCCGAAAGTTCACCGGTGGGAACACTGGCAGAACGAGGTAGAAACCGGCCCATTGCGGCCGGTTTCGCCATTTTTGCGGCCCGCGTTTGGCTGCTTCCGCCGAAATTGAGCCCTCGGACCACACGCCATGTGGCTAGGACCATCAATCTCACAACAGGAGCGCGGTGGTCGCTCCGTTCTGCCTAGCTTCCTGCGAACTTGATGGAAACAGCCACACCTGATGTGGCCAAGTTCATCAATTTCGGAATTGGCGAACCGGCGAATTGGCGAACCGGCGGCAATTTCGCAACTTCGCGTTTGGTACGCTGGCTGGGTGGGCAGCGCGGCCGCGGTTAGCCGGCCAGGGTCTGGCGCTTGATCACGTTCAGGGCAGACCCTGCCTTGAACCACTCAATCTGCGCTGGGCTGAAAGTGTGGTTGCCTTCGAACGTCCACGGCTCGCCGCTTGGCGGGGTGACTGTGACCATGACGGGCGAGTCCGGGTCAAGTTCGGCCAGACCAGTGATGGCGATGCGGTCATCTTCGTCGATTCGGTCGTAGTCGGCGGGATCGGCGAAGGTAAGCGGCACCATGCCCTGTTTCTTCAGGTTGGTTTCATGAATGCGAGCGAAGCTGCGGGCGACCGCAACGAGCCCGTTGCGAAAGCGCGGTTCCATCGCCGCGTGTTCTCGACTTGAGCCTTCGCCCATGTTCTCGTCGCCAATAACCACCCAGGCCTGACCGGCTTCGTGGTAGCTCTTGGCCGTGGCTGGGAATCGTTCGATTTCGCCGGTGAGCTGGTTCTTTCCGAACCCGACTTCGTAGTCGGTTCCGTCGGCATGTTTGAAGGCGTTGACCGCACCCAGGTAGAGATTGCCTGAGATGTTCTCGAGGTGACCGCGGTATTTGAGCCATGGCCCGGCCATCGAGATGTGGTCGGTGGTGAACTTGCCGGCAGCCTTCACCAGAATCGGAAGGTCGGTGTAGTCGTTGCCATCCCATGGGGCGAAAGGCTCGAGCAGCTGGAGGCGCTCCGATGTTGGTGAGATCTTCACCTCGATGGATGCGGCATCGTCGCCTGGTGCGATGAAGCCGCTCTCGCCCGGAATGAAGCCCTGGGGCGGAAGCTCGACACCGACGGGCACCGAAAGGCGGACCTCTTCGCCGGCGTCGTTAGTGAGCGTGTCGTTGATTGGGTCGAAATCTACCGTGCCAGACAACGCCAGCGCCATGACGGTCTCTGGCGAGGTGACGAACGCGAGCGTGGCCGGGTCGCCGTCGTTTCGCTTGGGGAAGTTGCGGTTGTAGCTCGTAACGATGACGTTGGGCCGGCCGGCCACGTGGGCCGTTTCTTGGGAGCGGTCCCACTGGCCGATACATGGGCCGCAGGCGTTGGCCAGCACCGTGGCCCCTAACGCTTCGAAGTCGGCGAGGAGCCCGTCGCGTTCGATGGTGGCGCGCACTTGTTCTGAGCCTGGTGTGATGAGAAGGTGGGTTTTGACCGTCAGGCCTTTCGCCGCTGCCTCGCGTGCGATCGATGCCGCCCTAGTGATGTCTTCATAGGAAGAGTTGGTGCAGCTGCCGATCAGGGCTGCGCTAATTGCTGTCGGCCAGCCTTCGCGGATTGCTTCGGTGCCGAGATCCTTTACTTCTCTGGCCAAGTCGGGCGTGTGCGGTCCGTTGATGTGAGGCGTGAGTGTCGATAGGTCGATTTCGATGACCTGGTCGTAGTAGGCCTCTGGGTTGGCCAGCACTTCGTCGTCGGCTCGAAGGTGGTGGGCAACTTCGTTCGCCGCGTCGGCGATGGCTTCGCGCCCGGTCGACTTGAGGTATCGCCCCATCGCATCGTCGTAACCGAACAGCGACGTTGTGGCGCCGATCTCGGCCCCCATGTTGCAGATGGTCGCCTTACCGGTGCAGCTGATGCTGTTGGCACCGGGTCCGAAGTACTCGACGATTGCGCCGGTACCGCCCTTCACTGTGAGGATCTCGGCAACCTTCAAGATGACGTCTTTGGGCGCTGCCCAACCGTTGAGCTCGCCTGTGAGCTTGATGCCGATGGCCTTTGGCCACTTTACGTTCCATGCGAAACCGGTCATAACGTCGACGGCATCGGCACCGCCAACACCAACGGCGAGGGTGGCCAAGCCACCCGCGTTAGGGGTATGGCTGTCGGTGCCGATCATCATTGCGCCGGGGAAGGCGTACTGCTCAAGCACCACCTGATGGATGATTCCGCTGCCTGGCTTCCAGAACCCGGCGCCGTACTTTGCGCAAACGCTTTCGAGGAAGTCATAGACCTCTTCGTTGTCGGTGTTTGCGGCCAGCAAGTCGGTCTTGCCATCGGTTCGGGCCTGGATGAGGTGGTCGCAATGCGTGGTTGTGGGCACCGCAACTTGAGCAAGGCCCGCGGACATGAACTGGAGCCATGCCATTTGGGCGGTGGCGTCCTGCATGGCAACACGGTCCGGACGTAGGTCGACGTAGCTGCCGCCGCGCTCGAGATCTTGATCCGGGTTGTCGAGGTGGTTGATGAGGATCTTCTCGGCCAAGGTGAGCGCTCGGCCCAGCTTGGCCCGACCCGCGGCGATACGTTCGGCGAGTGTCGAGTAGACACTTTCGATGAGGTCGATTGGAGTTTCGGCGTAGACGGCCATATTGGTTCCTAACTTCGGGGTCGCATTGGTAAGCATACAGCGTGTATCATCTTAAATACAAGTAGCGGACAAGTTGATCTACACCGGTCGACGCAAACAGCTACAAGTGAGCAGCTATGGCCCGAACCATTCGATATCGCCAGATCGCCGACGACATTCGTCGCCGCCTTCGTACCGACGAGTTTGGTC
>JAADHX010000209.1 GCA_013151655.1 Actinomycetota bacterium | reverse complement strand
CCAAGCCGTGGCATCCATTTCTGCGACCGACGTTCCGTGGCCAGGCAGGAGAGGAAGTTCTACGGTGTGGCCCGCTTCGGCGATCGCATCGGCGACAACCCGCATCGAGCCTGGCGAACCGGTGAATCCGTGCACGACCAAGACTCCCGTGCGACCGCCCGGCCAGGATTGGGGCTCGGCTCCTAGAAGAATTTCAGACATGAGAACTCCAATTGAATCTTGCTAGTTGTTTTCGCGACCAATGACGTCGCCGGTGACCACGCGACAAGCGTGCCAGTTTAGATGTAGGGATCGTCGGAACTAAGCGGTTCGGCCCACCAGTCGTCCGACGATGGCTCCCAGCCCTCGACGGGAAGTTCATAGATGCAGTCGACAGGACACGGATCAATGCACTTATTGCACCCCGAGCAAAGCTCTGGAAGGATAATTACGTCGATCCCGTGGTTAAAGATGGCACCAAACGACGTCGGGCAAGAGCGAATGCATGCGTCGCAGTTGATGCACTCGTCCATGTCGATGTACAGCGCTGGGTTCTTCCACTTGGGGTTGCGTCCGCGGGCTTCAATGCGCCCAAGTCTGGCTACCCCCGCCCTTGAAGTACCGCTGCGCTTTGCCACGGGTGAGATGATATCTCGCCAGACTAAAGTCAGACCTAGACGCCTACCGGAACAACAACCGGCGCCTGTCAGAAAGTTGGAACCCAACGTGCCCCATGAGTTTCTTTCCGACGAGTGGATCGCTGCCGTTCTAGCACTCCAAAGCGAGTTCATCGACCGGGTCACTCCTCCCGACGACGCAATCGTCATGAATGTTGTGGTGAGGGACGCCCCCTTCGCCGACGACGATCTGAAGATGTTCATAGACACTCGCTCAGGGCTGGCCGAGATCGGCTCAGGTCACCTCGACGACGGTGAGGTAACCGTTACGACCGACCACGCCACGGCCAAAGCGTTGTTCGTCGACCAGGATCAGCAAGCGATCATGCAAGCCTTCCTGTCTGGCAAGGTGCTAATCCAGGGCGACATGGCGAAACTCATGGTCATGCAAGCCAACGCAACGATGCCATCGTCTGAGCTACAAGTGAAGTTGTCGACTCGGCTCCGCGAGTTGACCAAAAGTTAGGCTAGTCGGAAGCCGGAATCTCAGGGGGCCCACAGTTCGACTGCGTCGCCCTCTCTGAGTTCGGCTCCAGGCTCGGGGCTCGACGAGGTGACGATGTCTCCTCCACCGGCGACTCCAGACCTCACGAGGCCGACCCGTTCAAGAGCTGCGGTTGCCTCGGCGATGGTCAGACCTTCCACGTTTGGTACGACCCGAATGTCTGGCCCCTTCGACGCCACGACCGAGACCTCGCTGCCACGGGCCACCTGTGACCCTGGCGCAACGGTCTGAGAAACAATCGTGCCCGCGACAACGGTTTCTGAGAACTCCGTTTCGAGCTGAACCAGTCGGAGACCAACGGAATCGACCGTCAACTGCGCATTCTCGATGGTCAGGCCAACAAGAGTCGGGGTTTGACGCGGGATTGGTCCTTCTGACACCACGAGTTCGAACGCCGTCCCTGGCTCGATGAGCCGACCTGCAGTTATCGGGCCGCCGTCAATAGTGGCCTCGATCACCACACCAGCAGGAACAACCTCGTCGAAACGCGGCTCCCGAGTTACGACCGAGAATTTGCGAGCTTCGAGCCGATCGGCGGCACCATCAGCGGTTAGTCCGACAACCCACGGCACCATCGTGCGGCGAGGACCAGTTACGACGTCGACAATCACAGCTGCTCCGCTCACCAGTTGCGACTGCGGGGTCGGAGACTGTCGAATCACCGCGCCACGCTCGTGGTCGTCGCTGCGTACTTGTACTTCATCGAGCAGCCAGCCGTTTTCGTTGGCTAGGGACCTGACGCTCTCGATGTCAGAACCGCGCAAGTCTCCAAGGGCAACAACTGGAACCGGGGTGGGCTCGGTTGTGCTCACAAAGTATGAAGAGCCTGCGACTGCGGCTGCCAACACAAGTGCCGCTCCCAGAAGCCAGAGAGCACGCCACTTAGACGTAGGCGGGGCGGTCGATCGAGCCGCTGGTTCGGAGCCAAGCACCAACGGCACTTCTTCGCCTGTTTGGCCGGGTTGCACCGAACCTTGCGTTTGCTGCGCTGGCAACAAATCGGTGGCATCGGTGGCGGCCAAAGTCAGATCGGCCGCCACCGGCTCGAACGCAACGGCACCAGCTAGAGGCAACCGCTCCGGCAAACCAAGCGACTCGGTCGCGGTGACCAGGCCTCGCATCAATTCGTCTGCGGTGGGCCGAAGGGCGGGGTCAGCTGACCCTGCCCGCGACAAGATCGCCGAGGCCGCGCCGAGGCCGGAAGGAACTTCAAGATCGACCACGGCGCGGTAGGCCAACAGCTCGACCGGATCGTCGACATCTCGGCCAGGAGTTACGCCCGTGAAAGCTTCAACAAGCGCGACCGCTAGGCTGTACACGTCGCTACGTCCGTCGACGGGACCCGGTCGGGACCGTTCTGGAGCGGCGTACCGCCAGGTTCCGAGTACTAAGCCGTTCGGATCGGTCAGCGACGAACTGTTCAACGCTTGCACTAGCCCAAAGTCGGCGATCCGTAGTCGGCCACCCTCGTCGAACAGAAGGGTCGCCGGCTTCACATCGCGATGGACAAGATCTCGTCGGTGGGCCGCTGCTAGCCCGCTCGCGGCTTCAAGCCCAACCTTTACTACCTGGCTCGGGCTGAGTGTGTGCCCAGCAGCCAACATGGCGTGCAAACTTCCACCGGCCAGGAACTCGGTCACGAGGTAAGGGCCTTCGCCGGTGTCGCCCCAGTCGTAGACCGCAACAACGTGCGGATGGCTGAACGTTGCCGCCGAGCGGGCCTCGTGTTCGAAGCGGGCCAGAAACCCGGGGTCGGTTACCAACGACGGAAGCAGGATCTTGACCGCAACGCGGCGGTGCAACCGCAAGTCGTCTGCCAAGACCACACGGGCGGTCGCGCCGGTTCCGGCCTCGGCCAACAGGCGGTACCGGTCGTCGAGAACCGGCTGGGGGCCTGGTTCAAACGAAGTTGCGGTCATCGCTCCGACAGTACCGCCCCAGGCCCCAGCGCGCGATTCGCACCCAAACGCTTTCGGACCGGAAAACGCACCGCCACGGTGGGTGGAGCCTGCCGAAAGCGAGGTTGAAGCATGGGAATTGGGTGCGGACCCGCCATGATTGGTCCGTGGCCCGTCGATTAGATCGCGAACCTAGGAAGCAACACCCGCGGTTCACACCCGAACCCGGGTTCCGAACCAAGTGGTTACCGAGGCTCATCATCGCCAGCGGTCTAGTCGTGGTCGCGGTTCTACTGCTCACAGCTGTTCGGCTCGGCGACACATCCGACGCAGACGCGCCACTGGATCAGGCCGTCGACAGCCTCTTCCCGGCCAACAACACCCTTGAGCCGAGACAAACTGCGGTGACGATCGATCTGGCCACTGGATGGACGCTGGAGCAGCTGGTAATCGACGGTGTCGGTATTGCCGAGGAGTTCATCGACGACGGCGGCGCGCCGCTCGGCATCTACACCTACGTTCCTCGTGCTGGAACTCCGTTCGAGGCATTCGACGTAGGCGAAATAGTGGTCCTGGCCATCATCCAGAACCAACTGAATGCCAGCGACCAGCGCACTATCGCCTGGTCGTTCACGTCGACCTAACGCTCACCCGGCACCGGTCGTGGCTGATTCGTCTTCGGCGGCGGCGCTGAGCACCTCGCCGGTATCGAGTAGGTGAACAAAGCCATCGCGGTCGAGTAGGGGGACACCCAGCGACTCGGCCTTCGTCAGTTTGCTTGCGCCCGCGCCCGTGCCAACCACTAATGCTGTGGTCTTCTTTGACACCGAACCTGGCGACTTCCCGCCCCGGTCCTTGATGGCCGACGTTGCACCATCGCGGGTGAATCCCTCGACCGCGCCAGTAACAACCACGGTGAGGCCTTCCAGAGTCTGGGCGACATCGGCAACATCGACTCGATCGAGACGCACTCCACCGTCGGCCAACTTGGCGACGATGTTCTGATTGGTTTCATCGGCGAAGAACTCGACGACACTTGCCGCTATCGCTGGCCCGACCCCGTCGATGGCGGTTATAGCTTCGACGTTGGCTTCGACGATCGCGGGCAGCGACCGGAATCGACGTGCCAGGGCCTCGGATGCGGAGGGACCAAGGTGGTCGATGCCAAGACCAATCAGAACGTCGCTTAGCTCGCGGTCGCGGCTTAGATCGATTGAGGCGATGAGATTGGTGGCCGACACGTCGCCGAAACCCTCGAGGTCGAGAACATCGGCGATCGTGAGGGCGTACAGATCGCCAACATCGGTGACCTGCCCCGACTCGACAAGGGCTTGCACGGTACGTTCGCCGAGACCCTCGATGTCCATGGCGCTGCGGCCAGCAAAATACGACAACCCGGTTTCGACCCTGGCCGGGCAGCCTCGGTTGACGCAATAAGTGTTGGCGTCGCCATCGGCGCGCACCAGCGGCTGGGCACAGGTTGGACAAGTGGTCGGGAAGTGCCACTCCTCGAAGCTCGACTGACGATCGGCCAACACCGGGCCCACCACCTCGGGAATCACGTCGCCGGCCTTTCGAACAATGACAGTGTCGCCTGGCCTGACATCTTTGAGCCTCACCTGGTCCTGGTTGTGGAGCGTCGCGACTCCTACCGTCGAACCGCCGACAAACACAGGGTCGAGGACCGCGAACGGAGTTGCCCTTCCGGTGCGCCCAATCGATACTTCGATGTCGAGCAGCGTGGTCGTCTTTTCTTCTGGCGGGAACTTGAACGCGATGGCCCAACGCGGCGCGCGGCTGGTGGAACCGAGCAGATCTCGTTGCGACAAGGAGTCGAGTTTGATTACGACGCCATCAATTTCGTAGTCGGTCTTGTGCCTGCCGTCCTCCCACTTCTGACAAAAGTCGTGGACCTTGGCAATTGTGTCGAAGGTGGTGATTTCGCGGTTGACCGGAAATCCGAGTGCCTTCAGTTGGTCGAAGACCAGCACCGATGAGTCGGCCGTTTCGAGTCCGACCGTTTCGCCAAGCTGATAGCTCCAGAACTTCAGGCCCCGTGAGGCCGTGACGGCGGGATCCTTCTGACGCAAAGAGCCAGCCGCGGTGTTACGAGGATTGACATACGTGGCCAGGCCCTCGGCTCTCAGCCCATCGTTTAACGCGTTGAACGTCGAGACTGGCAGATACACCTCGCCGCGAACCTCGAGCACTTCGGGCTCGGGCCCGTCACCCAAAGGTGGCACTGGCAACCGGTGAGGCACAACATCGATAGTGCGAACGTTGGCCGTGACATCTTCGCCGGTGCGCCCGTCGCCGCGAGTAGCAGCATGCACCATCTCTCCTGACTCGTAACGAATCGAGATAGCGAGGCCGTCGAACTTCAGCTCACACACATACCGTGGAGGCCCGACATTGGCTTCATCGAGATTGCGCACGATACGGTCGTTCCATGCGTCGAGCTCGTCGCGGTCCATGGCGTTGTCGAGCGACATCATTGGTATGGAATGAACAATGGGGTCAAATGTCGTGCTCGGCGGCGCACCAA
>JAADHX010000277.1 GCA_013151655.1 Actinomycetota bacterium | reverse complement strand
TCTGTGATGGTTTGGCACGTGTTTACTGAACCCCCGGCATTGGCAACAAACACACTGGCTCCGTCTCACAATAAGAACCTCTTGCGAGATCGTCAAGGCCTTAACCTTCTCAACCTTCAACTATCGATGGGTGCTGCTAGGTTCGCTCTCGGGAGCGCCATGAGCGAGAGCAAGTACCACCAAGAGCGGTTAGAAAGACCGTTGGCACCAGCAGGGTGTCCGGTGTTGCATGACTGGAGCCCGCTTAACGACGACTACCTCGCTGAGCCCTACGGCATTGCGGCTGCCCTTCGCGACGACTACGGAACGTTCTACGCAGAGTCGCTCGGGTGTCTCGTAGTCACCAAGATCGAAGACATCGAAGCCATCTTCGCCGACCACGAGACCTTTGCTTCGGTGAACGTCCAGGATCCAGTGTTTCCACTTTCGGCTCAGGCAAAGGAGATCTTGTCGGCCGACGACTTCGACCCGGTCGCGGTGATGTCCAACCGGCCAGAACCCGATCACGGCAAAATCCGGGTTTACACGAGGGCTGGCTTCTCGAACAAACGTATCAAGACCCTGATTCCCTACATAAAACGCCGAACCCACGAACTAGTCGACGAGATGTTGGCGGCTGGTTCGCCAGCCGAGTTTGTGGACGCCTTAGCGTTTCCACTCCCGGGCGAAACCGTCTTTCGATTCATCGGTTTCCCCGAGAGCGACGATGCCATGTTGAAGCAATGGTGCGGCGATCGGAAGGCGTTTTCTTGGGGTCGAACTGACGCCGACCAACAGGCCGAGATAGCCAACCAGATGCTGTCCTACTGGCGTTATTGTCGCGACTTCACGGCATCGAAACGCGACCGCCGGGGCGTCGATTTCGCTTCGGAACTCATCGACGCCCACGAAGCCAATCCCGACGACATGTCGTATCGCGAGGTTGAGTCGGTGATCTATGGCTTGTCGTTCGCTGGTCACGAGGCAGTCACGGCGCTCATTTGCAACACGCTCCAGTGCTTGCTGCCTCGACGCGAGGTATGGCTCGAGATCTGTGCTGATCCTTCGCTCATCCCGAACGCAATCGAAGAAGTTCTCCGCTTCAATTCAAGTCAAATTTCGTGGCGGAGGCTCACGACTCGAGACACCAGGGTCGCCGGCTACGACGTACCAGCGGGCACTGCGATTTTGATGAACTTCGCTTCAGCCAATCGGCAGGCCGACCGCTGGGACAACCCAGACAAGTTCGACATCCACAGACCGAACGCCAACCGCCACATCTCGTTCGGTAAGGGGGTGCACTTCTGCCTTGGCGCCAAGTTCGCAAAGCTGGAAGCGCAACTGGTCACCGAAATCCTCGCCGAACGCATTCCATCCCTTCGCCTCGTGGCTAATCAGGGTTTCGACTACGTCCCGAACATCACGTTCCGCGGCCCGACAGAACTCCAGGTGGCCTGGGATTAGAAACTGGGCAATCCGTGCGTGCGAAGTTATTCGCCGCTGAAGCTCGCCCGTCGTTTGTCCTGAAAGGCCGTGATTCCCTCGGTGTAGTCGGCGGTCCGGGCTGCGGCACCTTGGGCCACCGCCTCGGCCGCGAGCACGGCGTCAAAGGTCGGATGCTCGTCTTCGATCCTCTGGACCAGCGATTTCGACAGGGCGAACGCTGCGGTCGGGCCACCGGCAATCTTCTCAGCCAATGAGCGCACGATGTCGACAAGCTGCTCGTCTTCAACAGCTCTGTTGACTAGCCCAACAGCGGCGGCTTCTGTGCCGGAGATGAGACGACCGGTATAGATGAGTTCGAGCGCTCGATGAGACCCGACACGTTCGACTAGGTATCGGTGCCCGCCGCTGTCAAGTACCGCTCCGATGTTGGCGAACGGCGAACCAACCTTGGCCGATTCAGCGACATACACCAGGTCGCACGCCAGGGCTAAGCCGAGGCCGACTCCTAGCGCGGGTCCATGGACCTGAGCGATCGTGGGAAACGAGATGGCCCGGATGGCCTCGAACAGTGGGTTGAAGGTGTCGGTCAGAATCGCTTCCGCGTCTTCGGTAAGTGGCTTGGCACCCTCAAGGTCGCGACCGGCACAGAACCCCCGTCCGGCCCCCGAAATGACCATCGCCCGACTGCCGCCGGCGGCAACGTTGCCGATTGCGCCGAGAAGTTCTCCGGCCATCTGTTCATCGACAGAGTTGAGTTTTTCTGGCCGATTTAGGGTCAGATACGCAACGCCGTTGGATTCTTCGATTTCAACTGCCATGACCAGAAGCCTAATTTGCGAAGCTTGCCCCAGTTGTCGCTACAAGGTGGGCAAGACACAACTCATAGATCGCAGTCAGGCGCTAGCTGAGGTCGCTTCCACACATTGTGAAGGCGACTGAGTTCGGGTTCGACACGTCACCAGTCACGACCGAGTAGTGCAGAACACGTACCGGACCCGCATTGACTACGGTGAACGCGAACTCCCCGAGCCCAACCGGAGTCGGGCCGTACATGTCGTCGCCGACTTGAACGTAGACCTGCTCGTGCGGCTGACCACGCGAGCTATCGGGTTCGTTAGTGACGATGCGAATCAGTGATCCGGCCGCCGCAGTTTGGCCAAGGTCCCATTGATCAATGGCACCAGCCCACATCAGTGGCCCCGAAATATTCGGCACGCATGCTGGTGGAGGCACTACGCCTGTGTAGTTGCTTGGGTCTATGTCGCTGACCGGCAAGAACGAGAACCCTGGGAACACCGGCAAGGCGCTCACGCTGCCCACGTTCGTGTACTGACCCTCGACGACGGTCCCCGAGGCTACGCACTGCCCTGTTGCGCCGGCCACGAGATCGCCGACAGTGCAGATTTGACCGAGCTGGTCGTCGGTCACAACGACGTCGGTCAGGTCGATGTTGCCAACGTTATTGACAACGTACGTCCAAGTGACCCCGTCACCAACGACGAGTGAAACACCCGGTGTGGCGTCGGCATCCTGGCCGTTGGTGGCCTTCTCGATGTTGATAGCCGGGTTGAAGCTGCCGCTGTGATGGCTCGGATCGGCGTCGGCGATCTGTTGTTGTGGAACTCCCTGCACGACAGGTGTGCCGACCACCGTTCCCATATTGGTATACGGGCCAGGCTGCACTACTGACACAAGTTCGCACTGGTCCGATGCTCCTACCGCCAACGAATTGATGGTGCACACCGCACCAAGTTTGTCGTCAGTTACAGCAATGTCGACGAGAGGAACGTTTCCGAGATTGGTGACCACATAGGTGAATGTCACGGCACTACCGCTAACTAACTCGGGTCCGGGGGCGACATCGGCGTCGACACCGTTAGTGGCCCTTTCGATATCAATATTTGGAAAGACGGTTCCACGGTGGTTGCTCGCATCGGTGTCCGATACCGAGCTGAGTTCGACGTCGTTGATAACCGGAACACCCACGGCTGTTCCGATGTTGGTGTATGGACCGGGAGTAACCGTCGAGGAGGCCTCGCATTGATCTGAGGCGCCTACAGCAAGGTCATCGATCGTACAGACCACACCAAGGTCATCGTCTGTCACTGCGATGTTGGTCAGCGCAATGTTGCCGGTGTTGGTGACGAGGTAAGTGAATGTGGCGGTGGAACCGGTTGGCAGAGTGGGTCCGGGCGCAACGTCGGCGTCTTCGCCGTTTGTCGCCTTCTCAATATGAATATCGGCGGCATGGACGATCAGACCGGCATCGAGATCAAGCGATGAGTCGCCTTGGGCAACTACGACGTTGGGCGTGATCCCGCTTGCAACGTTGGCATCGCTGTCGGTCGGCGACCCTGCGCCTTGTGTCGTGAACGAGGCAGCGACCGGCAGGCTGAACCCGATGGCATAGGTTCCCGGTCGAACAATGAACTCATACAACCCACTTGCGTCGGTTGTGGTGCTTTCGATGACCGCGCCGCCCGAATCGAGGAGATCGACATCGATTCCCGCAGCTGGCGGTTCACCAGAATCCTGTTGGCCGTTGAGGTTCTTGTCGATCCAGACGTAGTCGCCGATTCGTGCGTCAAGGTCAACGGTGACAGAGCCGCCTCGGCTTGGAACGAAGTCTTCGCCGATGCCAGCATCTGCGAAGGAACCCATGAACGCGTTCACGCCGAAGTCGAGGCTGTCGTCGGTGAGACCGAGCGTGGCCGCGAGTTGCGAGAAGTCGGTGATGGTCATCGTCAGCGCAGGCGACGCGGCCGATGGCGCGGCCGGTGCTCCGCCGTCGTGCGCTGGTAGAGGTGCGCCGTAGGCGAGAGGAAGGAAGGGGACAGTGCTGAACCCAGACGAACTGTGCTGGGCAACCTGGAAGCTCGAAAGATCGCCGTCGGTGTTGACGCCGGCGATGACGTCGAAGGCGCCGTCTTGGTCGACGTCGATGAGGATGGCGAAAGACTCGCCACTCGCGAAGTTGGGTTCGTCGAGGCCACCGAGGTTGTTGAGAACCGGCCCGGTTGTGTCCGGATCGCCGTCGCCGTCAGCGTCTCCGGCGATTACATAGGTGTCGATTGTTACAGTGAGCAAATCGGTGGCGTCGTCGTAAATGACCACGACTTGTTCGATGTCGTAGCCGCTGACCCGGTCGGCCGGGAACTGCATTGGCATTCCGACGTCAATTCCCGAAGGGTCCGGGATCACTATCGCCGGGTTTGCCGTCGCGCTAAATGTTGGCGAAGCAGCGACAACCGTCGCGGCGCGATCGATCGTCATCCCGGCGACCTGGCCCTCGACCACAGGAGCGACGAATTGACCTGGAGTGCCTGTCGCGGCGGTGGCTACGGCGCCTACGGCGATTCCAGCAACAACAGAGCTGCGAAGTAATACACGCTTGAGTGGCGCGGCTGCCGACATGGTTGATCTCCCGACCGAGTTTCGAAGAGGTAGTCGGCGAGCGCCCGCCGCTCTTGAGGTGGGGTCTTAGCCTGAAGCCGGTCGCGCCCTCGCCATAAATGCCTCGACCGCATCGAGAACATCGGACACAAGCCAGATGCGATTTCGTTTCGCATCCGAGTTCTGATTGAGGATTCCCCAGGCCGCGAACCGGTCGATCGCGTTCTGGGCCGCAACATCGGAGATTCCTAGATCGTCAGCTACCAATGTCGCAGTTATGGCCAGGTGGCTGGCGCAATACTCGACTAGCGGCCAGACCGAAGAGTCTGACCTGCCGGTGATGACCTCGTTCCACACCTCGAGCGCCGAATCGAGCTCTTCTGCCAGTAGCGATGCGTTGGCAATAGCAGCGCCAGCAGCGAGTACGAAGGTGGAAACGATCGGCTCGTCGTTCCCTTGTCGGAAGCAGTCGAGTGCTTCGGCGTATCGCTCCGGGTCGGTGAGCAGGCCCGCGGATAGAGGCAGGACCAGTCGTCGAGTAATCCCCAGGTTTCGAAGTGATCGTTGGACGACCAGCCGGCTAGCCATTCCATTGGTATCTCGACGCGAGGTTGCCCGGCGCCCATGGGAAGTCGCCAATTGGACAATTCCGCCACTTTCGGGTCGGATCGCTTCATGACCTAGCGCTTCGATAGCCAAGATGTGGTCGGCAACGCGTTCGGAGGCTGGCTTCTTAACGCGCTGCGACTTTGGCGAGTGTTCAGCGACCGCGATTGCGCTGATCGGCGCTCGCTCACGTCGGCCAACTCAGCAGAACTGATCGCTTCGGCACGAGCCAGTATCGGGGCCACCCAGCTCTGGTTGGTACCAGTGCGTTCGTCAAATCGAGCGATTTCGCTTTCGGACTCCCTCACTAGATCATCGCCCATACCGAAGGATATCTCCCTAACCATTGCTTCGGAAGCGTTTGGGATGAGTTTATCCCCGGTTACGGTCGACAAACGCCCCCGAAAGCGTTTGGGGTATCAACCAAGCGTGGAGTCACGGGATAGCGCCAAACCACTCAACCTCGTAGGGTCGTGCGGTGAGCTTTGTAACGCATCTCGAATCGGCCATCGACGGTACCCACCTCAGCCATCTCGAACTCCAGACTCTCCACGAGGGTCGTCCGCTGTGGGTGCGATATGACCTCGACGCTGTGGCTAACGCCATGACCAAAGAGGCCGTGCTCACTCGCGACCCGACCATGTGGCGCTATCGCGAACTGTTGCCCGTGGCCGACGATACCAAAATCGCTTCGCTCGGCGAGGGGATGACCCCTCTCCTACGGTGCGAGCGGCTCGGGAAGGCATTGGGGCTCACCGATCTGTGGGTAAAGGACGAGTCGCAGCTCCCGACCGGGTCGTTCAAGAGCCGTGGGCTCGCCATGGCGGTCAGCCGGGCCAACGAGCTCGGAGTTACGAGCCTTGCCATCCCTACCGCGGGGAACGCAGGCGGAGCAATGGCGGCATACGCGGCGCGGGTCGGTATCGACGCGTACGTTTTCATGCCCGCAGACACCCCAATCGTCAATCAGTACGAAGCGGCTTACTACGGGGCCCATGCGTTTCTGGTTGAAGGGCTGATCAACGATTGCGGGGCTGTGGTGCGAGACGGCGCGCCACACATGGGTTGGTTCGACCTGTCGACGCTCAAGGAGCCTTATCGCATCGAGGGCAAGAAGACCATGGGGCTTGAGTTAGCCGAACAGTTCGACTGGTCGTTGCCCG
>JAADHX010000342.1 GCA_013151655.1 Actinomycetota bacterium | reverse complement strand
GGTTTTCGGGTCTTGATGGTTGCGAGAACAGCATCGACAGAGTCGATGGGAGTTGAGTCCAGCCGCCTGATCTAAGACCCCGCACCACCGGTTGGCGGCAGGTCGGTTGACGACGCCTGCTCCAGGATTGGCTTAGCGCCCCGGATCGCTGTTGTCTGAAACGAACGTTGCTATCTCGGCTAGCAGCGACTCGATCTTGTCGCGAGTTACGTCGAGCATGGATTGTTCGTATCCGATCCGCAACGAAGTGAGGGTTTGGGGAATGCTGCGGGAAGGGTCGGCCCCGCACTGCGACGACGCTGATGCGGCCGATTCTTCCCGAGAGCGAAGGCGATCCAGTGCGTTCTTGGTTTCTTCGGCGGCATCGTCGAGGATCTTCTGCTGTTCCTCTTCGGGTAGCACTATGCCTAGAACGCCGCTCTGGTTGGTTAGGTCTGGCTTGCTTGCCGAAAGAACTTCGTGGGCGTCGGCTGTGAACCGGTCTCGAAGAATCTCCAGGTTGGCCGCCTTGTAGCCCTGGTCGTTCATACACGCGGCCCACGACTGCCAAAAGGTACGAACATGCTCGTCTGTCTGGTAGCCCAGTTTGAGCGTTGCTAGGTCGCTCCCAAGTACGTCGAGAACTCTGGCTACCGGATTGTCGGCGCGTTCTTGCACGAGTTGGGTACAGCCCAGTTGGCCGTTCTCACCACCAAGGGCCACCTCAAGTCGTGAAGGTCTGGCCCCAGGTAGGGCCGACGGCAGTGGCTCAAATTGTTTAGCGATCGAGCCAAACCCGCTGGCGACACCCAAGACCTGGGCTGGGGAAGGCGCCGCCGACGGCTGCGCCTCGTACCCTGCGGCGATGCTCGGACCTACGCCGCGACCGGCAAGGCAGTCGGTGACTAACTCGTCGATCAGATCTGGAACCTCAGACTCGCTTCCGACCAGCTCGTCGATCACCTGACCAACCGGAAAGTCGGCCCAATCATTGGGTCGGTCGGCCATCGGTGACCTGGGCTCGGACTCGCTGCAGGAGGCGAGCGCCAACACTGCCGCTAGCGCCACGGGAACGGTTCGAAGTCTCTTCAACACACGCATTGGACCACCTGCGATCAATAGCCGGAATTGATGAACCTGGCTACCGGTCCGTGGCCAGATTCAACAATTCCGAAATTGTGGAGCTGATGGGACTCGAACCCACGACCCCCTGCATGCCATGCAGGTGCTCTAGCCAGCTGAGCTACAGCCCCGTGTTCCGCGGTTGCCCGCAGGACCGATGACGATACCACTGCGGGTTGCCGGTTGCGACGAAGATCTCGGCGATTCCTGACGTGCCGTGTTTCGGTGCTTTCAGGCGTGAAGATCGTCGCGGAGCCAAGTGTTCAGGGGAGCGGTTACCGCTAGCTGGTCGGCCAGCCATTCGGGGAACTCAGTGGTGGTTGCCTCGGCGGGCCGATCGACCATCCAGCGAACCTGGAGCCACTTGTGTTTCAGCAGATCGCCGCGGCGATGGTCGGGGCTGTAGGGCTTCGGTACTCGCTGCAAGCCTTCGCCAACGACGTCGGCACCAAGTTTAATCAGTGGCGCTAGAGCGTTGGTAAGCGATTCGCCCGTCGCATCGTTGTCGACAAGTTGACGCCAACGATCGAGCAGATCGGGCTGAAACGTCGACCCGCTTGCTAGCCCAACTCCTTCGGCGGATAAACGCACGTGGGTGACAGGTGAGGCCTTCTTCGACGCTCCGTCCCAGAAGGCGATAAGTAGGTGATCCTTGTATGGATCTTTGTCTGGTGAGAAACGTAGGTCGTTGTTGATTGGCGAGATGCTGCCGTTGACCTTGGGTGCACCGCTGATCGTCGGCGACACAGCGCTTCTAAGCGGGTCGATCATCGCGTCGACGAGCGCTTTGGTTGGGTCGAGAACCAGTCTGATCCAGTCCTTCTTGATAGATGAGAACCGCTCCTTGTCGTACGTGGGCAGTTCGGCCAGTAGCGACCAAGCATCGACGGAATATCCGGAGAATGTGCTGTCAGCCATGATGTGAAACTTAGCCAGTCGGCGCCCGGCTAGTCCTCGCTGCGGAGGAACTCCTCGATTTGGCGGGCTAACTCGTCAGCGTTGGGTACGGCGAAGTCGCGCACTTCGGCCATTTCGTCGGCCCGAGTCTCCATCGCCTTGAGCATGTCGATGTGTTCGGGATTGCCATCGATGAGCTGGTCGATACGTTGGCGAGTGTTATCGGCGGCATCGCGAAGGGTCGACGAGTCGAGCTCGAGGCCTCCATGCTCGGCGACAGCTTCGACTAGTGCAGCGGCTGCTTCTGGGTAGTCCATGGTGGCGACGTAGTGGGGGACAGGAGCCCAAATTGTGGCCGCTTCGATGTTGCGGCTGGCCGCCTCGACCTCAATGGCGGCCTGGACTCCGGCCGGTACCTCCATCCTGGTCTGGTTGTGACCGATGGCGTCGGCGAGTTCGCGAGTTGAGGCCGTGCACACCACCGATGTCTTGCGAGTGTGGGGCGTGGGAGCAGGATACGCGCCGACACCGATGATGCGCCTGACATCGAACCGCTCGGCGAGGTCGACAACAGCAGTTGAGAACGAACGCCAGTGTCGATCGGGTTCGGCGCCGCGTAGTACCAGCACATCGCGGTGGCCGGCCTTGCCTCCGGTGAGGTCGATCGTTGGCCAGTCGAGATTGGCGAGTAGTCCGTCGTCGAGGTGCATTGTGGGTCGACGGCTTCGGTAGTCGATGACTGCATCGTCGTCGAAGGTTGCGACTGCCTGTAGCTCGAATTGGCCAACCATGGCATCCATAGCCATAGCGGCAGCTGATCCAGCGTCGATCCAGCCTCGCATCTGCATCAAGAGCACTGGCGATTTCAGATCTATCTCGGCTTGCACGGTGTACACAGCGACTGACCTCCAAAACTCAACGATACGGTGGTGTGGACGTCAACTGGTCCGGAGTGAACCATGCCGATGATCGAAGTCACCGATCAGAACTTCGAAGTCAACGTAATCGAGAAGTCTCGCGAGACCCCGGTCGTCGTCGACCTATGGGCCGAGTGGTGTGGCCCATGTAAATCGCTCGGCCCGATTCTCGACAAGGTCATCGACGCAACAGGCGGCAAGGTGGTGGGGGTCAAGGTCGACGTCGACGCGAACCCTGGCCTTTCCCAAGCGTTCCAGGTGCAATCCATTCCTATGGTCGTGGCCTTCAAGGATGGCCAAGTCGTCGATAGCTTCAATGGCGCTCAAGGCGAACCAGCCGTACAAGAGTTCATTGACAAGCTTTTGCCATCCGATGCCGAATTGGCCGTCGACGCTCTCCTTGAGGCCGGCGACGAAGCCTCGCTACAACAGGTGCTCACAGCCGACCCTGGCCACGCTGTTGCTGTGGTGGCCTTCAGCTTTACGTCGACGAGGGTCGTCACAGCGAGGCCCTCGACATCATGTCGCGCATTGCAGAAACACCCGAGACCCGGCACCTTTCGGCCTTGGCCCGCACGGGCGCCGAGGACGCTGTAGCAGCGGCGTCGGTGCACGAGGCCAGGCTCACCGAGTTGCTACCTCTCGTGAAGGGCGACGACGACGCTCGCCAAGAGTTCGTCGATTTGCTCGAGGTGATGGGCGCTGCCAACCCTGCTACGGCCGACTGGCGTCGCCGACTCACCTCGACACTGTTCTAGACCGGTGCAAGTTTTGTAAGCGTCACACGGTCCCGGTAGGGTCGACTCCACTTCCCCTGACGACACCTCAACGTCAGGAACATAATGTCGGCCCCGTACCCAATTGGTGGCCCTGATGCCACGGCGCCAACGTCGCCAAGCGCAGGCAGCGGCGGCAGTAGTAGCGGTGGTGCTGGTGGCAGTCGCCGTCGCCAGGCGTTGCCGCTCCTATCGTCGAAGTCGATGCCAATCATCGACCGAGTACGCGATGTCTTTCTGGCCAGACCGCCATGGTTACCTGCATTCGTCGGCGTGGCCGCAATAGCAATAGCGGTGACGATTCTGGCTATGTGGTCGCTGTTCGACGCCGAGGTTGGCGCCGAAGACCGTCTGCCGTTCGTGTCAAGCCCTCCAGTTAGTCTCACTACCCCCGAGGTAGTGGTGCATCTGTCTGGCCAGGTCGCCACGCCGGGTGTGTATCGACTGTCGCCGGGTGCGCGGGTAATCGATCTCGTCGAACTAGCAGGCGGTTCATTGCCTGGCGCCGACCTCGAGCGCATGAATCTTGCCGCAGTCGTGCTCGACGGTGATCGCATCCATGTGCCCGCCTTCGGCGAAGACGATCTTCCCGACGCTGTCTCTGCCGCTGGTTCCGCCGAGGCCACTCCGATCGTCGATGTTAACCGTGCAACTCTTGCCGACCTGGAGGAGCTACCCGGCATCGGGCCATCATTGGCCGCGGCCATCATCGACGATCGGGATCGCCTCGGGGCTTTTGCGTCGGTCGACGACCTGACGAGGGTTAGCGGAATAGGTCCCGCCACCGTCGATCGGCTCCGATCCGATGCCGAAGCCCGTTAGCTACCGATGTCAGCCAATGGGCCATTGGTTAGTCAGTTCGGGCAAGGGCTTAGCGCCTGGCAGGCAATCGCGTGTGCTGGCGCGACCATCGTCGGAGCGGCCGTGTCATGGCCGATCTCCTCTTTGGCTCTACTAGCAGCGGTTGGCCTTGGTTCGACGGCGGGGTTTGTTGTTGTGTTCTCGACGACATCTCGAACCGCTAGTTCTGGCCCTTGGATGAGGCGAGGTGGCACCGCGACCCTGGTGGTGGCCTTGTTCTTGGTAGCCACCTCGTTGGCCAGTTCATCGCTCTCGGGTCTACGCCCACCAGAGAGCCACGATGTCGATGCCATAGTCGACCTTGTGGCAGACCCCGAGGCTCGGGGTTCTGGTCAGGTAGTCGACGTTCGGCTCAACGGCGCGAGGTACGAGGCGTGGTTCTTCGGACCATCTCGAGGAGCGGTCGAGCGCTTGTTGTCCGGAGAGTCGATCCATGTGCGCGGCCGCGTCGAGCCCTTCGCGCGGCCGTGGAACGGGCATCGGCCCCGTCACGTCGTCGCAAGACTCAACGTCGACTGGGCTTGGGGCCGCGATGAGGCCGGAGGCCTAACGCAGTCAACAAACCAGTTTCGGCGTCACCTCGTGGCCGGTGCCGGTTCTCTTAGCGCGACACAGCGAGCGCTGTTTCTCGGGTTCATCGTGGGCGACGATCGCGACTTGCCGTTTCCAGTGGTCGAAGAGTTTCGCGCCGCCGGTTTGTCCCACCTAACCGCAGTCTCTGGCCAGAACGTCGTGTTCGTATTGGGCTTGATTGCTCCCGTCGTGGCGGGATTCGGGCGTACGAGCCGCTGGCTGGTCTTGGTCGCAGTGCTGCTCTGGTTCGGAACACTGACACGATGGGAACCGTCGGTGATGCGCGCAATTGCCACCGCAGGAACTGCGCTCACCGTTTCGCCAGACAGACACAGTCGCCCTCAGTTTCAGGTGCTTGGTGTAGCCGTAACGATGCTTGTACTTGTCGATCCGATGCTCGTCTGGTCGGTCGGTTTCCGCCTCTCGGTCGCAGCCACGGTTGGCATCGTGTTATTCGCTAGGTCAATCGAGCGATCGTTGCGGGGACCGCGGTTCCTTCGGCGAGCCGCAGCGGTCACTATCGCGGCCCAGATGGGGGTTGCTCCGGTACAGTTGACGACGTTCGGTCCGCTCCCGATTGCCTCGCTTCCAGCTAACCTCGCTGCGGGTCTGGCGACGGCTCCGTTGATGGTCTGGGGCCTCGCTGCGGGCGTCGTTGGCGGGTTCGTCCCACCGCGTTGGGCCGCCCTTCTTCATATCCCAACCAAACTGCTGACGAGCTGGGTGGCCTGGGTAGCGCACACCGCGTCGAGCTGGTCACTACCGAGGGCCGGATGGCTGGCGTGGTTCGGCGGGTTAGCGGTTTGTCTGTTTCTGGTCAATGCTCAACGGCACGCCGATCGCCTCGGTGCCGTTAGCGAGGCCGACCGAGCACCTGTCGGTGGCGCTCGATGACTTGCGCCGGGATGTGCGCTCTGGCGTACTCGGGGTCATGAGCCAAAACGAGGTCCAGCAGTTCAAGCCGGTCCGAAGTTTGTTTCCAAGGCACAGGTACGTACAGCGGCAAGTCGAACACCCGAAGTCGGTTCAGGTTCGTATAGATCGCTTTCTGATACTCGCGGCGTTCGCTCCAATCCCAGTGGGCAGGGGCAAACCCGGTGCCCGGATCCAACAGCAAACGATGCCGAATTCCGTATTTCGTCGCCTTCTCGAGCTGTTCCGCGAACCAATCGACCATCACACCAACCGGGTCGCCTGCAACGTGTTTGAGATGACGTGGGTTGGGCCCGAGCATGAAGGGCAGCACGACGGTGCACTCCCGTTCGGCCGCCAACTCGATCATTCCAGGGGCCTGAAGTGCGTCGGCGGCGTTGAGAACGGCGGCTCCCGCGTCGAAGGCGCGGCGCGCGGTCTCGACTTGCCAAGTATCGACCGAAACATCAACACCGAGATCGACAACAGCGCGCAGGGGTGCTTCCAGAATCGTCCACTCCTGGTCGGGGCTCACCAATGTTGCGTCACCGTGGCTGGCCTGGCCACCTATGTCGATGAAGTCGGCGCCGTCTTCGATGTGACGCCTGGCAACCTCAGCCGCCTCCTCCGGAGTTGTTCCGATCGTGAAATCAGCCAATGAATCGGGCGAAACGTTCACCACTCCGAAGATCTGCATTGGGTTACGGTACGGCTGGTTTCGCGAAGTAGCGAGGAGTGCGGTTCGGGCCACTATCGTGCGCCGCAATGGTTAGCGCACCGATCTACCTGTTGAGTGGTGACGACCCCGCATTGTTGTCTGAAGGCCTCACGACCTTGGTCACCGAATTGATCGGCGATGGCGACCGTAGCTTGCTGGTCGACGAACTGATTGGCGACGACTACACCGTCGAGCAGGTCGTCGATGGCGCGCACACGATCCCGTTTCTGACCGATCGCCGGATCGTGGTGGCCCGGGCCTTCGACCGCTTCAACGCCCGCGATCTCGATCCGCTGGTGAACTATCTGGGTTCCCCTCTCGAATCGTCGACGATTGTCGTCGAGTGGAAATCGGGTCGGGTGCCCAAGAAGCTGGCCGACGCCATCAAGTCGGCAAAGGGTGTTTCGAAGTCGACCAGGGCACCCGGTCAGGCCCGAGCCCGTCAGGACTGGCTCGACGATCGTCTCGCAGGGTCGCCAGTTGCACTTGAGCCGCGGGCAAAGCGACTGATTGCCGAACACCTCGGCGAGGACATGGGGCGTCTTGGCGGTCTTCTTAACACTCTCGAATCGGCCTTTGGGCCCGAGCAGCGGTTGGGGCCAGACGACGTGGCACCCTTCTTAGGAGAGGCTGGTTCTGTTCCCACGTGGGACCTCACCGACGCCGTCGATAAAGGCGACATCTCCACGGCTCTGACCGTGTTGGCCCGCATGCTCGATGCCGGGGCGATGCACCCACTCCAGATCATGGCCACGCTTAACCGCCACTTCGAACGTTTGCTCATGCTCGATGGCTCGGGCGCACGCGACGAAAAGGCGGCGGCGGCACTGCTCGGAATGAAGGGATCGACCTACCCGGCCAAAAAAGCTCTGACCCAGTGCCGCAAACTTGGGAGCGAACCCATTAGGGCCGCTGTCCATCTCTTAGCGGCCGCCGACCTCGACATGAAGGGCGGCACCGCCCTAACGAATCGCACGGTGCTCGAGATCGTGGTGGCGCGGTTAGCGCAGACCGCGGGCCGACGCCGACGTTGAAGAACAGCGGCTATCGGGCCGAAGCTTAGCTAGCGGCGTTGGCTAACTTGGCGAGGCGTGCCTTGTGCTTGGCCGCGTTGTTCTTGTGCATGATGCCTTTTGCTGCGGCCATATCGATGCGCTTTTGAACAATACGGAACGCCTCGTCGACACCTTCGCCGCTCTCGATGGCGGCCATCAGGTTGCGTTCGCGGGTCTTTAGCTCGGTCTTGACTGCCTTGTTACGAAGGCGGGCAACCTCGTTCTGGCGGTTGCGCTTGATTTGGCTCTTGATGTTCGCCACGAAATTCTCTTCACGTCGTAAGGGATGTGCTGCCAGTGGTACCAACTGGCTCTGGGCACGGACTCGACAACGTTACCGAGTAGCGACGCGACTAGCAACGGCGGTTCACAGTTGCGCCAGTATCATGGATCTCTTCCATGGACCTTTCGTTAATCCGCAACTTCTCGATTATCGCCCACATCGATCACGGCAAGTCGACTCTCTCAGATCGCATCCTTGAGCTGACCGGTGCCGTTAGCGGTCGGGACATGCGCGCCCAGTACCTCGATTCGATGGATATCGAACGCGAGCGGGGCATAACCATCAAGGCCCAGAACGTGCGAGTTGGGTGGAAGGGTCACACCCTTCACCTGATCGATACTCCTGGCCACGTCGATTTTGGTTATGAGGTAAGCCGTTCCTTGGCTGCGTGCGAAGGCGTTGTCTTGGTGGTCGACGCAGCCCAAGGCATCGAAGCCCAGACGTTGGCCAACTGTTACTTGGCGCTCGAGAACGATCTCGAGATCGTGGCCTGCCTCAACAAGATCGACCTTCCAGCCGCCGACCCCGACCTCTACGCCAGCGAGATCGAGCAGGTCCTCGGAATCCCTGCCGACGAGATTCTTCGCATCAGCGCCAAGACCGGCGAAGGAGTGTTGGAGTTACTCGACGCCATCATCGACGGCATTCCAGCTCCCGCTGGCGACCCCGACGCCCCACTTCAGGCCCTCATCTTCGACTCGCACTTCGACCAATATCGCGGTGTGGTGTCGTCTCTTCGAGTTATGCAGGGTCAGCTTCACTCGCGGGCCAAGCTGCGTTTCATGCAAGTGGGTGTCAACCATGAGGCCGAAGAAATCGGAGTTCGCACCCCAGACATCGAGAAGGTCGATGTACTTGGGCCTGGCGAGGTTGGGTATCTCATCGCCAGCATCAAAGATGTCGGCCAAGCCAAGTCAGGCGAGACGGTCA